>JADZET010000438.1 GCA_020850375.1 Phycisphaeraceae bacterium
GAGGGTGATGAATTGCTCTAGGGTCAATCGGCAGGTCGAGGGCCGCCTCACCGCTGCTGAATCTGCTGCCGCTGCTGCTGCTTTGTCTCGCGGATGCGGCCGAGGAACTGGTCGCACTCGAGGCGCAGGCTCGTCAGGCCCCCGGGGAAGTCGCGTTGGGCCTGCGGGGCAAGCCAGTCGTTCTCCTCCACCAGCCGCTCGATCCGCATCAGCCGGGAACGGACCGACAGGACCGAACGCTCGATCTGGTTGATCTCGCCGCTGGTCGACTGGAGGTAGAGCGACAAGCCCTGGGTGATGCCCTCGGCGCTCTTGGCGTACTTGTCACGCACCTCGGCCACCAGCGCGACGCGGGCGGCCGTGGTCCTGACGCCGAAGTCGTTGATTGCCGTCCAGCCCTCCAAGCCCATGAGCCGACCGAGCTCGTCGACGTCCGCGGCCACGCCCTGCGCGGCGCCGAGCGCGATGGCCTCGTTGGAGGTCAGCGTCAGCAGCTTGCCGCGCTCGACCACCATCGTCGGCGCCCTGGTGAAACGGTCCGAGCGTTGCTCGCTGAGCGTCAGCGGCCCGCGGACCAGCCGCGGCCGGCCCTGCGAGTCACGGGCGAGGTAGAGCTCGACGTCGGGGTCGATCATCGCCTCGGAGATCAGCGGGTCGCGCCCCGCCTGTTCGAGGGCGGTACGGGCCTTGGCCCGGAAGGCCGAGGCGAACTTCTCCCCCACGGCTCCGGAGCCCGCCAGGTCGGTCATCTGTCCGCGATCGAGGTGAACCACCAACGCCGCCCCGATCGCCGACCCGGGCATGACGTACAACTGCTTGGCCGAGAGCGCGAAGATCGCCGCGGCCGAGAACGCCTCGTCTTTGACCAATACCACCAGCGGGATCGTCTGCTGGCTCTGCCAGGTCATCGAGGCGTCGAGCATGTCCATCAACGTCGAGACCATCCCGCCCGGGCTCTTGATCGTGACCACCACGGCCGAGGGCTTGAGCTCCGCCGCCTTGTCCAGGCATCGCTGGAAGATCTCGCCGGTGATCTCGGTGCCGAAGTCGCCCTCGAGAGGGACCAGGAAATAGCCTCCCCTGCCCGTCGCGGGCGCGGGGGCCGGGCCGGACGGCACGTCCTGCTGCACCACCGTGGTGCTGTCATCGCTTTCCGGAGCAGGATTCCCCGCCGCGTCCACGGCTTGCGTGGCTTCTGGGGCGTCCGTTTCGATGCGTTCCACGTCCTGGGCCGGGAATTGCCGCTCGATCTTGATCTTGCCGATCTGCACCTCGAAGACGACCAGCTGATCGTCCCGACTGACCAACCGGCCTTCCTGCTGTGTGCCGTCTTTAAGGATCAGCTTGTCCGCCCATGCCGACCCAGCCCAGAGCGCTGCCACGACGAGCAGGCTCAGGCTCTGCCGCCCCCACGACGTAAACCAAACCCGTGTAGGCATTTTCAACACTTTCATCGGAGCGGCATGCCCTCGCATGAACACGCAACCATTATACGCGATATGCTTGGGCGCGGATCGGCTGATCTTTCGACTCACGGTCATCGACCATGCCACCGGATGTCAAGATCGGCTGAATCTCCCCCATGAGTTCGCCCAATTCCTCTCGGGCGTTGCGGAGTCCGGCCATGAGCCCCCCGTCCCACGGCGTGATGAGCATCGGCGACCACCTGCAGGAGCTTCGTCGCCGGCTGATCCTGGGCCTGCTGGGCGTGGCGGCGACCTCCATCTTTACGCTCTGGTACGGCACGGAGATCTTCGGCTGGCTCTGCCAGCCACTGCTCAAGATTTTGGCTGAAAAGGGCTTACCGCCTCAGATCAACTTCTTCTCCGTCGGCGGGGCCTTCGGCGTCTACATGAAGATCAGCCTCGTCGGCGGGCTGGTCCTCGGCTCGCCGTGGCTGATCTATCAGCTCTGGCAGTTCGTCTCGGCAGGCCTCTATGAGGGCGAGCGGCGGATCGTGCTGATCCTCGCCCCCTTCAGCGCCGCGATGATGCTGCTGGGCCTGGTGTTCATGTACTGGGCGATGCTGCCGGTCTGTATCCGGTTCTTCGTCTACTTCGTCGACGAGTACCCGGCCCTGAGCACCCTGCTGCCGAGCACCACCCAGCAGGGGTCGATGGTCAACCTGGTGATCGAGGGCAACCAGTACATCGGCTTCGTGGCCTGGGTGACGCTGGGCGTGGTGGTGGGCTTTCAGCTGCCGGTGCTGATGCTCATGGCCGGTTGGGCGCGGCTGGTCGACGCGGCCCTGCTGGCGAGGTACCGCAAGTACTGCGTCTTCGCCTGCTTCTGCCTGGGCGCGGTGCTGACGCCGGCCGACCTGGTGAGCATGTTTGTGCTGTCACTGCCATTGTGGGCGCTGTTCGAGGTCGGCCTGATCCTCATGCGTATGGTCAGTAAGAACCGGGGCCCGCTGCGCTGGCAGACGCAGTCGGCTGATCAGCGTGAACCACCCGACGCCGGCGACCCCTGAGCGGGTGGTGGGAGCAGATGCTCAGACCCCAGCGGTGATGGGATCGCGTCGAGCGGAAACGCCGCGGCCAGGTCGTAAGGCCCCACCGCCTCACGGCGCAAGGCCGTGAGGTAGCCGCCGACACCGAGGGCCTGGCCGATGTCGCGGGCGAGACTGCGGATGTAAGTTCCCTTGCCGCACGTGATGCGAATCTCCAGCCGGGGCCAGTCGTATCCGAGCCATTCGATGGCGTCGATCCGCACCGGCCGGGCGGGCAGCTCGACAGCCTGCCCCTTGCGGGCCATGGCGTAAGACCGCCGCCCCTCAACCTTGATCGCGCTGTAGGCCGGCGGCCGCTGCATGACCGTGCCGACCCATGACGCGACGGCCCGTTCGACAGCCTCGCGCGGGGGCGGCGACGTTATCGCGACGGGTGTCAACGGTCCCTGGGCGTCGTCGGTGGTCGAGAAGGCCGACAGGTCCACCTCGGCCCGGTAGAGCTTGGTCATCCCCATGATCGTCGGCACGCAGCGCGTCGCCGTCCCGAGGCAGCAGATGAGCACGCCCGACGCCAGCGGGTCGAGCGTGCCGGCATGCCCGACCTTGAACCGCTTGGCCTGCCCCGCCGCCAGGCAGGCCCGTCGAACGGCCCTGACGACAGCGAACGAGGTGGGCCCGACAGGTTTGTCGACGACCAGCAGACCCGAGAGCAGCGGCGAAGGCGTCATGCGAGTGAGGGACCGAGGTTGGAGGAGCTTTCTTTACAGGCCACGATAAAATAATAGGATATGTCGCCCCGGGTCCCGGCGTGGCCCGGCCACGGAGAGGTGTCCGAGTGGCCGAAGGAACGCGACTGGAAATCGCGTGTACGGGTAACCGTACCGTGGGTTCGAATCCCACCCTCTCCGCTTACGAGCAAGGCTCCCGAAATGGGAGCCTTGTTGTTTGAAGAGATCGCGCGGAATAGCGGGGATTATTGGGCGTTTCGCGTTGGCGTGGTCTCTCTGGAAGTGGCGTAGAGATGCTTTTAGGGGCCAAAAGGGCCCCCGGATCTCTGTGGGCGATTTCGGCAGTCCGGTTTGGCGGGTACGAGGTTGGTGCTGAACGGCCAAGACGGCCGCGAGTGTCCGCTCTCGGCAACATCTTGAAGTTCCGATTGCAGAATCAAGCCGCCGGTGCGGCCGCTTGTGGGTCCAGCATCAGCGCAGCGGCCTGCACGGACCAGTCAAGGTGGTTGGCGGCGGCGTGAAGGTCCTTGAGCGTGATGCTGGGACCGAGTTGCCCGGTCAGGATCGCCCGAACCACCTTGGGCCCCAGGCGCGTCAGATGCAGCAGATACGCCACGCGACGAGGGGTGACTTGAGCGTGCTTGGCCACCGCGGCGATGGTCACGTTACGCTTGAGAATCTGCTGACGCCAGTGGAACGCTTGTCCTATGGCGCGAACCAGATGCGGCTGCGGGACGGCCTTGCCCTCGGACGTGTAGGTGAGGAACAGATCGCGGCCATCCGGCGCCACGGCGATGCGGCGGTTGTCGTGGCGCTTGAGCTGGATGTGCAGGGTCAGGACAATTCGGCCCTCGCGTTCTTGCACCTCTGGCGTAAAGAGGCATTGGGGGATTGCCGTCTGCGTCCCTTGCGAGTTCCTCACGGCAGTCGCGGCCGCCTGCTTGCAGGCTTCAACTTGGTCCGGGTTGATCTCCGCCGTCAGCCGATCCGGCGCCAGCACGACCTGATGGAGCACCTGGCGGATCCAGTGGTCCCGTGAGGCCGCATCCAGATGATGCAGGCTCGCTTGGTGGTTCGTCACGAGATGTTCGAGCACCACCGCTCGCACCAGGTCGTCCAGATGCTGGGCGTTGATCGACTTGATTGAACAGTGCTTGTACCCTCGCTTGAGGGCCTTTTGGCTGCAGTAGTAGAACACCCTTCGCTGCGCGGTGTGGCCACCCGCCCGGACCGTCTTGCGCGACACGGAGCCGGGGCTCATGGCGAAGTCCTCGAAGGTGCGCACCTTACCTTTGAGCAGGTGCGTGTGCGTCCAGCGGGTGGGGACGTTCCGTTCGATCGTCTTCATCGCCGCCTGGACCTGGTCCCAGGTCGTTTGGCTAATGACGGGTTCGTGCAGGCCAGGAAAAACCTCAGTCTTCCCACCGCGGGTGTGCATGACCATGCCCACGTAGGTCGGGTTGGTCAGCACCCGGTAGATGTGGTTGGCGCTGAAACGGCGACCGCCATGCCAGATACCCCGGGAACTGAGCCACCGACGGGTGGTGTACCCCGCCTGGTTCATCCGCTGAGCCACATCGAGCAGGGAACGCTGCTGAAGATAGGCGTCAAAGATCGCTCGCACCACAGCCGCCTCCGCGTCCACCACGTGGAGCCGGCGGTCTGCCTGACGCTCCTCCGCAGTCGGCAAGCGATACCCCAGGGGCGGCTGGCCGCACACCCACACGCCCTGACGCTTGGTGGCGGCGATCTTGTCGCGGATACGTTCGCCGGTGACCTCCCGCTCGAACTGGGCGAACGACAAGAGCATGTTGAGGGTTAGCCGGCCCATGGACGTGGTGGTGTTGAACTGCTGCGTAACGGAAACGAACGAGACGCGGTGCTCGTCAAAGAGCTGCATGAGCCGGGCGAAGTCGGCCAGGGAGCGTGAAAGCCGATCGACCTTGTAGACCACCACCACGTCGATCTTCCCCTGTCGGATATCCGCGAGCAGTTGCTGCAGCGCCGGCCGATCCATGGAGCCGCCGGAGTACCCGCCATCGTCGTAAGCCGTGGCCACGGGGATCCAACCCTGATGCTTCTGGCTCTTGATGTAATCCAGCCCCGCCTCCCGCTGGGCGTCGAGGGAGTTGAAGGCCTGGTCCAGCCCTTCCTCGCTGGACTTGCGGGTGTAGACCGCACAGCGGATCAACGGGCTGCTCATCGCCGAGTCTCCTTAGCCCCGGAGTGGTCGCCCGGCTTGGCCACCTGCGTCCCACGGCTCACAAGCCCAAAGAACCGCGGCCCCGACCGATGCGAGCCGGTGATGACGTGGGCGATCTCGGTGAGGCTGCGGTAAGTCTGTCCACGGAAGTGGTAGGCCGAGCCTCTGTCGACCACGACCACCTCATGCCGCTGCCCCCGCCATTCCCGAACCAGACGGGCAGCCGGCACGAGCCACGGCGAAGCGCGAGGTCTTCTACGGCGAGCCGGCGAAACTGAGGGCTTGTCCTTAGCTTCCCTCTCAGACCGCTTGCGCTCACCCGCGGCCGCTTCCCGCATCGCCGACTGCAATAGACGGCTCGTCTGGGCGTCGAATCCACCTTCTTGTTGCTCTTGCGTCCGCCAAGCCAGCTCCCGGATCAGCAAGCGACGCTGTGGGGGTTGCGTAGACCCAAAGCACGAAGCCCAAAGAGAACGCAGTTCCGCCAGAGGCAGCTTTGGGAGGTGGGCAAGTACAACCGTTGAGGGATTCCGACCTAATGCCATGAGGACTCCTTGGCAAAACGGCAGATTCCGCGTTTATCTGACGTAAGCCGCCGCGAAGGCCTGGGGTTCTCCAAAGCCAACCGAGGCTGAATTGCTCGGCCAGTGGGACCCCTCTCACCTGTAGAGGGGGACTACTGCGCAGCATCCGCCGATCCACCCACGGACACACACTGAGCCATAAGATCACAGGTAAAGCAAGGTCGAGTGGGCCTTATCAGATCCAGCTCACATCCACAGGTTTTAATGGGGCCGCGCTCTGAGGAGCGCGGAAATCGGGCCGATCTACGCCCAGGTCCGCCGCGAGCACGCGCTTCAATGGGGCCGCGCTCTGAGGAGCGCGGAAATTGAATGATGGGAACTGTCGCACCTGAAGGTCGGCGGGGCTTCAATGGGGCCGCGCTCTGAGGAGCGCGGAAATCATGCCAGTTGCCCGGCCTGATTGCCCTCCCCGCCGTGCTTCAATGGGGCCGCGCTCTGAGGAGCGCGGAAATCGCAGGATGTCGTAGGACGACCGGCGGACGGCCTCCAGCTTCAATGGGGCCGCGCTCTGAGGAGCGCGGAAATTCACGACACAGACAGGGAAGCCTGGGCGTGGACGACGCTTCAATGGGGCCGCGCTCTGAGGAGCGCGGAAATCTGAAGGGGGTGGATCCGGGGGCTGATTTCGACCCCGGCTTCAATGGGGCCGCGCTCTGAGGAGCGCGGAAATGCGTCTTCCGCATCGCCAGTTACCGCGAAGTGACCGTGCTTCAATGGGGCCGCGCTCTGAGGAGCGCGGAAATAATCGGGATGAGGTCCTGCTTGGTCTGCCTGCTGGTGCTTCAATGGGGCCGCGCTCTGAGGAGCGCGGAAATGACATCCAGCGAGCCGAGCGCGTTGGCCGCGATGGGGCTTCAATGGGGCCGCGCTCTGAGGAGCGCGGAAATCGCCCGCTACCGGGACGCGACAGGCAGGATGAGGGGGCTTCAATGGGGCCGCGCTCTGAGGAGCGCGGAAATCTCGTCGGTGCCCAACTCCTGGCACCACGACCCCGCGACGCTTCAATGGGGCCGCGCTCTGAGGAGCGCGGAACTAGTCCAGGGCTTCACCGCCGCCACCGGCGTGACCAAGCTTCAATGGGGCCGCGCTCTGAGGAGCGCGGAAATCACCCCGTATGCGGATGGTTTCGGCGGCGGCGGTCTTGCTTCAATGGGGCCGCGCTCTGAGGAGCGCGGAAATAAAGCGCCCGGCCCCCCGCGCCGGGCGCGGCGGCTAGCTTCAATGGGGCCGCGCTCTGAGGAGCGCGGAAATCCCTGTGGCAGGCGACGTCGCTCGTCGGCGAGATGAGGCTTCAATGGGGCCGCGCTCTGAGGAGCGCGGAAATATTTGTGGACAGGTGGCCTTGGCCCGGACAACGACTGGCTTCAATGGGGCCGCGCTCTGAGGAGCGCGGAAATGCCAGTCAGGCACGGAGGCCGCATGTCGGGCGAAAACACGCTTCAATGGGGCCGCGCTCTGAGGAGCGCGGAAATGGCCGCCTACCACGCCAACGCCGACTACGACGTCGAGCTTCAATGGGGCCGCGCTCTGAGGAGCGCGGAAATCCGGACGAGGGCGCCCCGACGACCTACATGCTCTCGCTTCAATGGGGCCGCGCTCTGAGGAGCGCGGAAATGTGGTCGAGATCACCAGCGGGCACGTCAGCCAGCGGGCTTCAATGGGGCCGCGCTCTGAGGAGCGCGGAAATTTCATCGACCTCGCCTTGCTCAAACGCCATAATAAAGGCTTCAATGGGGCCGCGCTCTGAGGAGCGCGGAAATCGCTGCGAATCAACGACCAACTGCTGAGCATGGCCGAGCTTCAATGGGGCCGCGCTCTGAGGAGCGCGGAAATCTTGTGGAAGGGTGTCAGTGTGTCGGTGAGCGCGGCTTCAATGGGGCCGCGCTCTGAGGAGCGCGGAAATGCCCAAGCTCCTGGGCCTGATCAAGGGCCGCAACGCCGCTTCAATGGGGCCGCGCTCTGAGGAGCGCGGAAATGTCGTCGCGGCCTACACCGACGAACTCTGCGAGTCTGGCTTCAATGGGGCCGCGCTCTGAGGAGCGCGGAAATTCCTATCCTGGTTGATCAGCCGCTTGTTGCGCCGGAGCTTCAATGGGGCCGCGCTCTGAGGAGCGCGGAAATCACCGTCCACGTAGAAGTACAGCTTGTCCCGGCCGTTGCTTCAATGGGGCCGCGCTCTGAGGAGCGCGGAAATCGCTGCGGGCGCTGCCGGATCAACGCGGATGGACTGGCTTCAATGGGGCCGCGCTCTGAGGAGCGCGGAAATCCGGGGGCTGATCGCCGCGCGGCGCCTGCGGGCCATGCTTCAATGGGGCCGCGCTCTGAGGAGCGCGGAAATGCCTCGGCGAGTTGGGCCTGGACTTCGAGGAGGAGGTGCTTCAATGGGGCCGCGCTCTGAGGAGCGCGGAAATCGAGTAAACGCGTTACCATGACGAGAGGTAAGGTGGCTTCAATGGGGCCGCGCTCTGAGGAGCGCGGAAATGCCATCCTCCACGCGCCACGGAAGCCCGCAGGCGTGCTTCAATGGGGCCGCGCTCTGAGGAGCGCGGAAATCAACCTGAGAGTCGAAGATCGCATCTACTGGGACGGGCTTCAATGGGGCCGCGCTCTGAGGAGCGCGGAAATAGTAGCAGTCATGGCGGGCGTCCTTGCCCAAGAGGAGCTTCAATGGGGCCGCGCTCTGAGGAGCGCGGAAATTTCCCACCAGCCGCCCCGCCACCATGACTAGGATCGCTTCAATGGGGCCGCGCTCTGCGGAGCGCGGAAATCCCGAGGGGAAACAGGAAGGGGGTAAAGTTAGGGACGCTTCAATGGGGCCGCGCTCTGAGGAGCGCGGAAATAGTCTGCTCGCCAAGCTCTGGCAGTGCCGGGGGTTGGAGTCGTGCGTGCGAGCGGGTGGTGTTGGCGGCCAAATTGTGCGGTTGGCTGGACGTGAAAATGGCTCCTTATTGCTGATGGGTCAATGGGTTCGAGCGGCTGCGGGCATTCGGGCATCACTCGGCTGCTCGCGGGGGCGTTGACGTTCAAACCACGAGCACGCGCGTCGAGGGCTGGTAGCTCTTACCGAGACATTCTAACCCGGCGTCGAGCGGATTGTCGGCTGATCCGAGGTCGAGGATCAGTAATTGGTCCTCACGTTGGTTGAGGTGCTCAAGCAGGCGGCCGCGGAGCTGGGCGAGTTCCTGGTCAGTCAGTTCGCAGAAGAAGACGCTGAACTGGGCATGGTCACCCTGGCCCATGAGGATATCGAAGACGCGCGTGCGGCGTTTATCGTCGGAGATGTCGTAGGTGAGCAGGTAGTGTCGCCGGGCCATGGGGGGTGCGTGTCAGCGGGTGGTGATGGGGGTATAAGTCGGCACGTCGCCGCGGAGCCAGCGGGCGAGGAGGCGGGCCTGGAGGCGGACGACATTCCGCCAGGAGCAGCGGTAGTCGAAGACGGGGTGGGTGACGAGCTGGTCGAGACGGGCCTCGTAGGCGTGGATGAAGGATTTTCGGGCGGTGTCCTTCATGACGCAGCCGGCCTTGGAGCGGAGGA
Source organism: Phycisphaeraceae bacterium (assembly GCA_020850375.1). Next base: position 9,503 of record JADZET010000438.1, read on the forward strand.
AATCGCTGGCGGCGACCATGCCGGTGTTGACGGCGGTGATGACGGCGGAGTCGACGACGAGCGGTCGGAATTCCTCCATGAGGTCCAGGGCCAGGGCGGGCCGGCCGTGGCGCGGCTGGTGGTAGAAGCCCCACCAGGGGTCGAGCCCCTCGGCCAGCAGGGCGACGGTGCATTCCTTGGCCAAGAGGGCGTAGCCGAAGGAGAGCATGGCGTTGACGGGATCGCGCGGCGGGCGGCGATTGCGATTGGCGAAGTCCCAGATGGCGTCGAAATCCCGCGGGCGGAGCATGGTCGAGAAGTGCTCGAAATACCTTGCCGCCAGATTGCCCTCGACGCCCAAGAGCTGGGGCAGGTCGCGGGCGTCGGCGGAGGCGGTGATGAGGTCCGCCATGTCGGACAGGGCGCGATCGGGCGGTGAACCATTGCGGCGGACGAGGGTGCGCTGGTTTGAGCCCTTGGCCGCGACGACCTGGCGAGCGAACTCCAAACACCTTCCGGGGGTGGCGGCGGCGGCGAATTGGGCGGCGCGGTCGTACGCGTTGCGGAGGGTGATGCCGTGGGTGATGCCGCTGAACCAGTGGCCGGTGGAGAGGTAGACGATCGGGATGTTGGCCTCGCAGAGCAAATGAATAGTCTGCGTCGAGATCGAGACGTTGCCCAGTAGCACAAGCTGACTGACGTCCTTGAGGCGGGCGCGGGCGATCTCCTGTTTTTCCATGCGGATGATCAGGTTGTCGTTGCTCTTGCCGACGTAGGCGCCCTGCTCCTGGACGTAGAGGGGAAGCGCCTCGTCACGAGCGGGGTAGAGTCGGCGGACGTTCGGGGCGACGGGGTCGGCGGGGACGTGCTGGAGCGCGAGGGTTTCGTCGGGCAGGCAGATGGCAGCGAGGGAGCAGCCGTGGCATTTGGGGCTGTCGTCGAGCGGTGGCGGAAGCTCCTGGGCGTGGCAGGCCTGGCGGGCCTGGGCGAGGAGCGTGAGCGTGCGGGCTTCGAGTTCGGGTGTAAAGGGGACGTCGACGCGGGAGCGAGAGCCGGCGAAGTAGAGCACGCCGTGGTCGCAGTGGTAGCCGTGCTCGCGCAGGAGTAGGCCTTGGGCCATGAGCTGGACGCGCTCGGGCTCGTAGGACCGCTCGGGGTTGTTGGGCACGCGGCCACGCTTGGTCTCGACGGGGACGGCTTCGTCGAGGCAGTCGGGAACGGGCGGGGCGGAATCGGCCACGTCGGCCTGAGCTAGGGAGAACAGGTCCGCTGGAGGCTCGGCGGGGTTTACGTCAGAGCGGGGAGCGGTGGCGACGAGGTCGAGCTTGGCGGTTAGGCCAAGAAGGTCCGAGCCGAGGCTGACGGAGCGGGAGACGGTTGGGGGTTCGTCGTTGTCGTCGCTTGAGCGGGTGCGGCGGCGCTTGGAGGTGGGCGCGGCGGCCCCCTCGCAGGCGGCAACAGCATCCGGGCCTTCGGCGGCCTCCGGCTCGGCTTGGGAGGCGTTGGGCAGAACGTGGTCGAGCTTATCCACGCGACGGTGAACAGCCCGGCCCTCGACGGTGTAGGTGTTGTCCGCCCAGCGGCCCTCGACGTGCATGAGGTGGAACAATCGCGGGCAATAGGCGAACTCGTTGAGCATGCGGACGGGCAGAAGGTCCGGGCTGTCAGCGGCGGGCGGGGAGACCGCGTCGGGTGGAGCAGGTCGGCTGATCATACGAGGGCCCCAAGGAATGGTTATTTACTTGTCAAAGATCGGCACGGGCTGAACCGGACTTCAATCGGGTGTTCTCCCGTCCGGGCAGGCGGCGAATAGGCCGAGCCCGCGATATCGGCCCGAGCCCAGGGACAAGGGGCCTTGCAGGCTCAGAGGCTCGCCATCTGGGTCGACGAAACGGATCTTGACATGGCGAACCGGCGCCTCGCTGGCATTGCGGGGACGGCGGTATCGGCTGGCCAGATCCAGGCCCGGCATGTAACCCACGCCTCGCCAATCCAACTCGGTGGGTTTCACCACTTCCGGGGGCAGGCCGGCGTGCAGGAGCGATTTGCGGATCAGCCGTTCGATTTTGTCAGCCCGATGATCGTCGAAGCCGGGAAGAATGACGGGGGTGACGGTGGTCCACACGCTCGATGGGCCGATGTACCGCCGGACATTCGGATCGCTGGCAGGGATTGAAATGAGCATGGCCTTGATCTCGCCCGTCTGCTCGTCGATGAGCACCGCGCCGGAGAGCGCCCTTTGCACCCAATCGATCTCCGGCCCCATGCCTGGTTCACCTGCGACGATCACTCGGCGAATCATGCCGACATGGCGGGGCGGGCCCTCAGCGGACCGCTTCTCGATCGAAGGCAGAGGCAGATAGGCGAAACGTTTGGCGTCAGCCGCTAGTCGCGCCGGTCCACCCTTGGGATTGTGGCCATGGATGATGGAGGTGATGTCTTCTTCGCCCCAGTTAAATGGCTGCTGCTCCTGGGCAGCTCGGGCCAGAGCGTGACGGACCATGCCAGCGACGACCGTGGCGTATCGAACGGAGTCGAAGGGTTGGAAACCCTCGCCGTCGGGCTTGAGCAGGGAAAAGGCGGCGAAAGGACGGGGCAGCGGGTCGGTATCGCGGTGATAACTCACCACGTCAAAGGTCGTCAGCGGCGGAACGGGTGTCCATTCGCCCTTGACCAAGCGACTGAGGAACTTGTCATACCGTGCGACAAGAGCGTCAAGTGAGCCGCTGCGATGGACACGGAGTCGTCGTCCTCCGCACGGAGTAGGTGTCCAACTTTCGCCAGTAGGCTGTTTCGAGGGAGAATCGGCGAGTGCTGCGTCGGCAACCACCTGATCGATGCCCCATCCGAGGCAATGAATCGAGCGGACGGATGGACGAATGGCGATGAGCAACTCCTTCGGATCAGCGTTAGTCGCATCGAGCGGGTATAGGTAGTGGATCGTGGGCAGTTCTTCGACGGGGGTTTCAATGCGGTGCGGACGGAAATTTTTTTCTGTTCGCACCGACCCATTGAGTTTGCGATATGCCTCACTTGATTGCTCCATGCCTCGTTGGAGCGCGGTAAATACCAGATCGTTCTGATTATGGGGCACGTATGCGCGACGACCGATGGCGCTGAGGATTGCGCGAGGCGCGACGATGGCGGGGCGCAGCACTTCAAGCACATGAAGAGCCGATCTCACTTCAGGTGGAAGAGGTTTGCCACGTGTTCGCAGACACGCCGCACTGAGCAATGCCTGAAACGCACGCATCGGCGACGGCGGCCATTCGGGTTCGTCGCCGTCACAGCGGCCGTGGAATACTGGAAAAGGCTGGATGAAGCGGAAACTGATGCAGAGCAAGGGTTTCATGGTGCCTCCGGCTTGGGTTCAGCGAAGGCCTTTGCCTTGGCCTGTGCTCGCCCTTTCTTTGTCGATGTGACATTGCCCTCGCCAACGATGTCCTTCTTCGCTAGATTGGAATCAAACTGCACCGATTGCCCATCGCCGACACCGAACTCTTTCGCGGCCAGCTTTGCGAAAGCTATGGCTTGCTCGTGTGTGAGCGTGAAGTCCTTGCGTGAGCCGTCGGCGTTCACGAGCGTGGACTTGCGTGGGTTGTCGATGTCGGACACGAGATTGCAGCCTTGCCGGAGATACGTCTGCGGCGGCGCGGTGAGCGCGACGAACGAAAGGCCAAGTACATAACGTCGCATCGTGAGGGTCTGTGCCTCATCACCACCAGCGGCGAGAAGGCGAAGTGCGGCAATGCTGAAGGTGAGATCGCGTCGGATGCCACCCTTGGCTATCACGCCGCCGTGAGTTGCAGACGCCAGAGCATTGACGAATCCACGCTTTGACAGCGGGTTTTTAGCGTCACCGGCGGCTTTCTCCTGTTCTTCCTCGGTGAACACTTCCATGCCAACGTAGTTCAATGGCGGCACGTAGACAGCGCCACGCGTCAGACGCTGCACATCAAACGCACGGATGGTCGAAGCCACGAGTCTCGGCAGCTTGGCCTGGGTATCGCGCGAGTCCCAGACACCGAAGACCAGTGACGTCGGCGCGATCTTCGCCAATTTCAATGCATCACCCTTGAGGACGAATCTGAACGCCTCCTGCAACACCTTCTGGAGTTGCGTGCATCGAACGATCGCATCACCCGCGCGGTGACCGGCGTCAAGAAGATTCACGGATGTTTCACCGGCGGTGATGACCACCTGCGGCACTAGGCCCGCGTACTCCGGCTTGGCGAAGATCGGTTCGATGCGGTTGGCTTGGGAGCCGACGCTGTCGATGAGACATACATTCTTGTCGCCTTCGGGCGGATCAATGTTGTATCCGCCTGGAAAAGTTTTCTTGTCCTCAGCAGCGGCAAAGGTAGCAGGAAAGATCACCCCATCTGCGCCTTCGACAGGCACCAGCGACTCGCGGATGACAATCGCGGCAGCGGCGTCGTAGGTCAGCCAATTGTCGTACTTGTTCAGTTCACTCATCGCGGTCTCCTTGAAATAGAATGCAAGGTAAGAAGCTCTTGAGATACTTGGTTCGATAGAGCAGCTTGAACTCGTGCAGCGATTCCTCACCGACGCTCACCGCACCGCACACGACGGCTGAGGCGACCGATGGCGGCAATGGGCAATGCCAGGTGTTGAAAACGAAGCGGTTCTGTCGCGGAATCTCGCGCGGACGGAATCGCTGAAGTCCGACGAAACAAAGAAGCTCTAGGGCTGGCCTGCATGTGCCTTTGATCCGCGTCGTTTCGCTACCTGCGAGCGCATCGAAAACGAAACCGATATCGATCCCCGAACCTTGCCCACCTAGATCGGAATCAAAATTGAACGGCAGGTCAATATCGCGAGCATTCCTCCATAGCGATGGATCGGCATTCTGAGCCATGCAGGTCACTTCGCTGTGCATGGCTCGAGCGATGTCCAGCACGGATTGTTGGCCCGCCCACGTCTTGAATCGAGACCCGCCGCCAAACTCATCGCAAAACCAGTCGATGAGAAACACAATGGCCCCGGCGAACACGATCGGCAGTTCACGACGAAGTGATTCGAGCAACTTCTTTTCGTCATCCAGACCGGGCGTCGCTTCGCGTTGTTTCTTCGTCATCCCCGCCAGCGCTTCGAGTCGCGCGTTCTGTGTTGGCGTCATCGTGTTTGCGACAGTGGATGCTGCGAGATTGTCGAGCAGTGAGCCAAGTGAACATTCCGAAGAACCCGTGATGTGAAAGCAGTTACCATCAAACCACCCCTCCGCCCCCGGCCATAGCCGGTCGGCCAGCTCCAACAGGCCGCAGCAGGCGAAGAACTGGCCGGGATTGGTCACGTCCACATTCACGCGGATGGAAGGTTCCGGATGGCTCATGACACGGCCTCCTCAAGAAGCTCTTTGACGGCGGACGGCTGGGCGCTGGCGGCGTAGTCAGCGGCGCGGAGCAGGGATTCGAGATAGGCCAGGCCCCAGCGGCCATACTTGCGCTGCAAGCGGGCGAAACGGCGCGGCACCTCGCTGGCAACGGGCTGAGTTTGATCTTCGCGCTTTTCAGGGTCGAACGCCACGGTGAAATGCGGCCGGGCGTGGCCGTGATGCGCGGCGATTAGGTGGAGAATCAGATCTTGAAGGTCAGGCTTCTTAGACAGATCCTTGAAGGATTGATCATTCATCACGTCCAGCAGTGAGCCGAACTCGTGACGGTAATCGGGGCAGATGTCCTGGGAAACCCATCGTCTGCCGGTGACGGGATCTCGGCCGGATTTGGCGTAGGGCTCGTCAGGGTTGGGGTTGCCGATGCTACGCTGCCAGACCTTTCGCTTTTTGCCCAGGTCGTGGCCGCTCCCAGACAGCGACAGGGCCTGCTGAAAGTCCTTCGGCAGGCCAAGCGCCGCGGCAATGCGGGCGATGTTGGTAGTCACATCCCTGGTGTGATGGTCCCAGGCAATGGGCTCGATGGCGGTCTTGGAGAGATCGTCGTCCGCCGTGCGAGGCCGGGCGTACCACAGCCACCGGCGAACGCGAGCTTCGCCATCATCCGGATCGTCCAGGACGATGCGCCGAACCAGACGCATGCCCGCGATTTTTTCCTCCAGCGATGGATTATTGTCCCCATTGTCCCAAACACGGACGCGCCCGGGCAGCGAAACGTCCTGACCCTGGCGTCTGAGCATGATCGTCCACTGATCCGCCACGTCGTCTGCCACCAGCGATTCACCCTTGAGCAGTCCGCCCTCGATCCCGCCCACGGCGGGGGGCAGCAGGACCGTTCGGCGCTCGATCAATCCTTTCTTCGGGTCGCCGGCAAGGTCTTCTAGCGTGTAGACCTTGACCGTGCCGTCGTCGTCGAGCAGCCAGGCTGGCCCATGGGGGTGGCGAAGGGCGATTCTCGTCAGTTCCTTAAACACGCGGTCGCTGCGGTCGCGCAGCAGTTCGTGAGATTTCAGGGGGTAATCTTCGAGCAGATCAGCGGGTTTGTAGTGATTGAGCAGGTCGTCCGCGATGACCCCCACTTCCTCGCGCCAGGCGACCTGGGTTTGCGGAGGCTCCCAATCGCGGATGCCGTGCAGGTACGGCTCGACCGGCGGACGCCCGGGCAGTTTTTCCCGGATGGTCGTCAGCGCCCAGGCATCAAAGAGGATGTCGGTGACGGGAAGAATCACCGGCGTCGGGCTAAAAGCATCACGCTTCTGCTGATCGGGCAGTTTGTCCAACGCCGCTGGGCTGGCGTCGCCATGCAGTTGTTTGAGCAGGTTAAGGGTCTTATTCCGACGGGTCTCGAGGCCGTCGGGCTCTTTCGACTCGTCGAAAGCCGTGGGGTGTGCGATGTCGATTCGGGTGTCGTCGCGCTTGCCGAACCGGTTGACCCGGCCGAAACGCTGGGCCATGCTCTCGAAGGTGGACAGATCGCAGACGAGGTGATCAGCCGAGATGTTCACGCCCACTTCGCCGGCGCTGGTGCAGACGAGGTAGACGGTTCCCTCGGCTGGCTGGACATCTTTGGGACGATCGCTCTCGGGCAGGAAGCGGATGAACACGGGCTTTTTCACCAGGTCATCGCGCTCCAGCCCGCGCAGCGTGCCCGTCAGGAGCAGAACCTGCTGCCTGGCTTTGGTCAATTTCTCGATGATCTTGTTGACGTCTTCGACCAACCTGGCGAACACCAGGATGGCGCGGGTTGAATCCTTATGCTGGAGCGCCCGCTCGGTAAGTTTGTCGGTGAGCTGCTTTTTTTCGTCCGCCAGAGGATGTAGATGGAGCGATTTGTTGGCATTGATCCGTTGTTGAACGGCGGGCTCCGCACGATCCGCTTCGGTGAGGCCAAAGGGCGCTCTTGGCTCTAAAACTGACGAATCGCCGCGGCTCGTGGCCGAAAGTTCCATGACGTGGAACTTCTGGAATTCCCGCCTGCGCGCCTGTTCTTTTTGAATTCCCGTGAGCAGGTTTTGAAACGCCGGCTCAAGGTGGGCCTCGTCATGGATGAGCAGGGCGTCCTGCCCGAGCAGGCCTGCATGGAGCGGTTTGCGTTTGAACCCCACGCCATAGCCGCTAAAGAGCAACCGGCTGCCGATCATGTCCACGGTGCCGACGATGATCGCCGGGCGGGCCGGGTCGGCGGACCATTGGCCGTTGTCGGCGAATTGCCCTCGCAGTGTGCTGATGGCCAGGGGCGACTCGTTCCTTTTGTCACCAAAAGCGGAGATCGCATTTAAACTACTGGCAACCGTTTCCAGCTCCGGCTTGCCCAGGTTCTCACGCATCTTCTCGGCCTCTCGCGTGGCTTGGTCAACCACGGTCCGGCGATTGATCACATAGACGAGCCGCCGCGGCAGCAAGGCCGGTTTTTCCGCCAAGGCCAGCAACCAGACGGCCATGATTGAAGTCTTGCCCAACCCGGTGGGCAGTGAGACACTTGCAGGGATGTTTCCATGAGTGAACTCCTGAAACATCTTCCGCTGCCAAGGAAAGGGGGTGTAACCGGTCAGTGCCTGGAACATCAGATCGAGTGAACCAATGAATGGTGGCATTTAGATAATTCCTTGCAGGGACGCTGAAACAGATGAGGCACGGCGACAAATTGATGGTTGCTGATGCTTGCCAAACCACTTTAGTTTACTCAAATGATCGCGGGCAGTGTGACCGGGGTATGTCATCCAGCGGCGACACACTGAGACTTTGTCATTACCCCCGGTTGTAGTTGCCAAACTGGCCTTGGGTGATCCACAAGTGCTGTTATCGCCGGATCATCGAAGCGGAAACGCGTAGTCGGATCATGCCCGTTCCGCCGAAGTTCGCGGCGGGCAGTTCGAGGTTCAGGTACTCCACATTCGCCACGGGCTCTTCGAAGACCAGGACGTCAGTCTGAGCCTTCCCCGGGTATAGGGATGCTCGCTCAGTTCGACCAACTGGCTCAGTCGTTGAGCCGAAGCCGATCCGTCGGTAGGTATTGCCGAAGTTGTCCTGCACGGTGGCATAGTCCCGCTCAACCGTGAAGTCAGCTCCAGCCCAGGTGTGGTAGTCGAGCTTGCGGCTCTGGCTGATGTTGGTCAGTTCGACCGTGATGGCCAGCAGGGGTTCTTTGGTCAAGCGGCTTCCCTCGCTAAAGGGGCTCTGCAGGGCCACTTTTCCCACGCGGACGTAGACGATACGGACTTGCACGTCCCCTTGTCGGACGGGGGTGGTGGCGGGGGCCCAGGTGATCTCGGGCTCTGAGGCTGGCGTGGCAGACGAGGTGGAAGAAGGCGCCGGGGATGCTGGCACCGATGACGGCGCACTGGGCGGCGTGGTTGGTGTGTTGCTGGGTACGACTTCCTGGTGGGTAGATTGCTCCTGAATGGTCTGCTGACGGGTGTTGTTGCTTACCTCCTGGATGCTGGTGACCACGGCCTTGGTCACCGTCACGGCCAAGAAGAACGATAACCCGCAGATCGCCATGCCCGCGATGCAGAAGCCCACGCCTGATCCACGGCGGAAGATGGCGATGATCAGGCCCAGCGTGCCGAGAAGTAGCCCAAGGCCGCTCAGCGGGATGCCCAGGGCGCCCAATAGCGGGATCCAACAGATCAAGAACGCCAGGGCGCCCAGGACCATCGCGGCCACGCCCAAGCTGGAGCCTCGGCGAGGCAGGTTAACGTTGATCGTTGGGGTCGTGGGGTCGGTCGTGACTTTGGTCATGGAAGGCTCCAGGGAAAGGGGTCGAGTCACCCATCGGCCACGCTGGTCGATCGGGTTGCGGGTGGTGTCATAGGGCCATCCGACGCCACAAAAAAAAGGAGCGTCGAACCACGACTGCTCCCGAACCCTCGCCAGAGGGCCTACGAAACAGCACATGGCCGACGCCCCTTGCGGGGCGCGGCGCAAGCGCCGCTTTCGTGGATTTCCAGGGCCGTGGGCCTTGGCTGGCGATATTTCGGGAAGCAGCTCTTGACGCTCACGCGTCGTCTGGATGTCAAGCCGGCGTTAGGCCGGCCAGATGGATGTAAGTTGCTCCTATAGAAGAGGTTCGGTCGCTGATGTCATGGTAAACGGGCATGGGCAGGTGTCAAGCGTGATTAAAGGACTTCCTGTGGTGTGATCCGACAAACGGTCCTGCCAGTTGGCCGACAATTATGGTTTCTGGCCAGCCCTTGGGCGGTCTAAAAACCAACAAGGTGATGGACGCCGTCAAATCTAAGCCATTGTGTGGCGGCGTAAACGGCCATCTCCAAGGCATCAGGGCCATCGTCGTGCTTGGCGTGGGGGAACTGCGTGAGCTGGTCAAGAAGCAGCGTGTGCCGACGTGTGAAACGGATCAGACCTTGTGCAATGAGGGGTTCGAGGGCTTCGATCCGAGCTCGTTTGTTGGTCGTGGTGGTGATTTTTTCGACGCGGAGGTAGATACCGGCGGCGGTGGCACGCTGTCCAAGCTGATCGGCCAGCAACTCCTGGAATTGATTGGCCTCGACGGCGAATACCTTGAGACCGTGGAGACGTGCCTGCTGAATAATCCGGTCGATCAGCTCGTTGGGTGTGCGTCTGGCGATGTCAGCGTCGATCACGTAAAGGACCTTGGTCTTCATATCCTTGACGATTGTGATCAAGGCTCCAAAGTCCCCCCTGCCGGTCCGCTTGCCCAGGCTGGGGTCGCACGCCCCACAGAACCGAGCGTCTTGACCCAGTTCCGCAATCAGCTCGGCCACATCCGTATAACAGCGGGGCGCATCCTTGGGCGGATTAGGATCATCCCAATAGCGGAACAGTTCACGCCGGAAGACGCAGGTTGCCGGGTCCAACGGCTGATTCTGTTTTTCCGTCTGAAATACGTGGTACCCCTCGTCGGTCCGCATGGCCATGAGCTGGGCGTAATCCTCAAGCTGGGGCCAGAGGACGCGCGTTCCCTCGAGCATGGCGGCCTGGTCGGCCTGGAAGAAGGCTTCCGAGGCGGCCGGGCCGGATTGGCCTTCGTGCTCTTGTTCACCGATGCGGATCTGCTCCCACTGCTGCCAGAGCTCGGGGCGGCTGCTGAAGGACTCCACCGCCTGATACACCCGGCTCTGCCAGCCGCCCAGTTGATCGCGGCGCGGGCGAGTGTCGGTCATCTGGGCCAGGAGTGAGTCGTGGTGCAGGATCGTGCCGGCGACGATCACGTTGGTCGCCGGTTGGCCGGCCTTGAGCAGCGTGCTGGTCAGCCAATGGCGGAGCTTCTGGCGCAGGTCCTCGGACTGGGCCTGCTCAAGGTCCTCCAGGTCATCACAGATGATCAGGCTCGGCCGGTTCTGGCGGTGTTTCATGCCGCGCAGGCCCTGGCCGGAGCCCAGGACACGCAGGCAGGTGTCGTTGGGCAGGACCAGGTGGTGGGCCTTGACGATCACGGGTCCACGGCCTTGACGTACGGGTAGGCAGATCTCGGGATAATCCTGGACGAGCTTCTCATTGTCCATCAGCTCTCTCCGGATATTCATCAGCAGTTGGCCCGCCTGCTCGCTGGTGGCCGAGAGCAGCAGCATGAACGGCTCACGGCCCGTGAGCATCGACCAGAGAACATAGGCGAAGCTGATGACGGTGGTCTTAGCGTGCCCGCGCGGGGCGGCGATAGCTAGCTTCGTGGCCCGCCGCGTGGTGGCCTGGGCCAGCAGGGCAAAGATCTCCTGGTGCATCCGTGACGGCGGCAGGGTGAAATGGTGGCGAAGGTAGATTTGAGCAAAGGCCTGAGGAGACCTCTCTGCGAGCTGACGGCGGCGCCTGCCAAGTTCCTGAACCAGGATTGGTCGATGGTCAAGCCGGATCGTCATGGCTCTGCCCTTGCCCTGCCGTGAGGGCCGTCTTGGCCTCCCTGACCTGTTCCACGATCCGAGCCCGAGATACCAGGCCGTTGAGTTCTTGGATGCGGTGAACCTCCTGGCTGTCGCCTGTACTATCCGCCGCGGTAAGGAGCAGTTGGACTTCCTCCTCGATCTGGCCATAGGTCGGGATGGCCTCGGCCGTCTGGCAGATATCGGCTTCAAAACGCTGCGTGGCCGTGGGCAGGAAGCCCAGAGATTGCAGGCGCGCAACCGCGTCATGGCAGATACCAAAGCACGCCTTCTCACCCTCGACCCGCACGGCTGGTGGCGTCTGGGTATCGCGCGTGACCCGGCGGATCCGCTGCATGGCCAGCTCCGCCTCGGCCACCAGTCGACCGGCCATCTGCCCCGCCAGGCGAGGATCGTGCTGCAGGGCGTTCTCTTCCTGGTTGACCCTGCGATCGCGGAGGATAGTCCTCTCGCTGACTCCGAGAATCTTGGCGATCTCGGCGATTGAGAGGCCCTCGGCGCCCAGGTGCATGACACAGACGCGCCGGTCCTGGGTCGACAGATCGTGTGGACTGCCAGCACCCTGTTTAAGATCCTGGAGAATGGCCAGGGCACCACGCTCTTGAGCCGGTTCGGAGAGGAGTTTTAGGCGCTTAACCATCAGATGGCTCCTTCAGAGGTGCCAAGGCTGGCAAGGGGTGTTGACGTCGCGGACACGTTCTGTGTCTGCAGGCGTGTTATAGAGGCGGCGCGATATCGGGCGGCCACCTCCGGGGGAACGGCGTCCTGGCCGGCATAGGCGATGAAGCGTCGGACGATCAGGTCGCAGTAGCGCGGACTGATCTCCAGGCCGTAGCACCGCCGGCCCAGGCGCTCGGCGGCGATAAACTGCGTGCCCGAGCCGGCAAAGGGCTCGTATGCAATCTCCCCCGGCCGGGTGTGCTGACGCAGGGGAATCTCGAAGAGTTCCAGCGGCTTGGGCGTGGGGTGGTCCGGCCGCTCGGGTCCATTGGACAATGTGTCGAACGTCCAGACCGTCGAGAGATGCCGCTTGTCGACCCGGCGCGGCACATGTCCCTTGAGCCAGCCCATCAGGCATGGCTCGTGCTGCCAGAGGTACCACGTGCGCGTCGGCACGGACCTGTTCTTGGCCCAAATGATCTGACAGTGAACAAAGACGCCATGAGCAATCCAGACCTGTTCGAGCATGGCCTGCCGGCGTGAGGCGTGCCAGCAGTACCAGGCGGCGTGCGGGGCGATGGCCTCGGCCACGGCAGCCCGGACAAAACAGTCATACAGGTCGGGATTGGCGCTGGCGTCGTCCCAGGTCACGCCATAGGTGCTCGACCAGTCCTTGGGGGCGCCACGTCGGGTTTTGGCGTGCCTGGAACCGGGGTGGTTCGTCCCGTCGTAGTCGACGAGGTAAGGGGGATCGGTGGCGAACAAGATGGCTCGCTGGCCGTTCATCAGCCGCCGGACCTGCGCGGCCTCCGTGCAGTCGCCGCAGAGCAGCCGGTGCTGACGGGCGGGATCCTTACCCAGCACAATCAGATCCCCAGGCTGGGTCACCACCGGTCCCTTCGCCGCCAGCTCCGCCTCGACGTCGAACGTCTCCTCCGGGTTGGCCTCAACACTGTCGAGCACCTCAGCGAGGATGTCCTGGCACTCGTCCAGGTCAAAACCGGTCATCTCCAGGTCCAGATCGGGGATCTGGAGGAGCTCCTGCAAGAGGTCGTTGAGCTTGGGCAGGTCCCAGTCGCCCTGGATCTTGTTCAGGGCCAGGTTGAGGGCTTTTTCCCGCTCGGATGACAGGTCCACCACGACCACCTGGACCTCGGCGTCACCACGGGCCACCAGGACCTTGAGCCGCTGATGGCCACCGATGAGGTTGCCGGTCCGCTCGTTCCAGACCAGGGGTTCGACCAATCCGAACTCATCGATGCTCTTGGCCAGCCGGTCAAAGCCGGGATCGCCGGGCTGTAGATCCACGCGCGGGTTGTACGCCGCGGGGTTGATTTTGTTGATGGGGAGTGTTTGAAGCTGCATGGGAGTCCTCGATGGCGGGGATTTGTGTCACGGGGGAGTGTTGCACGAACGAGACTGTTTATGAATCCCCGTGACCTGAGCTGGACATGCCTCCTATATCCCGGGGTGGGGGAGCATCTTTGCGGTAGTAGCCGTGGGTGCGTGAGTGCTCGATCGGCAGGCCTTTTTGGACCATGGCCCAGATGCGTTTGATGATGGCGCTTTCGCTGGGAGATCCTGACACCCGACTCGCGATCTCCGCGGCGCTAAGGCACTGACCCGTCAAGAGGTCCCACACCTTCTGCTGTTTAGGAGATAGCGGATGCCGGATTTTGCCTGTGCCCTGCTGAGGTTGGGCGCGGGTGCACCAGGTCCGCAGGCACGTGATGGCGCTGGTAATGGTGCCCTGAAGCACGTCTTCGAACAGAGATGGGGGCGGCAGGCTTGGGTCCGCCTGGCAGAATGCCAGGATCAGTTGCTGGCAGGCACAGAGGAAGGGTTCGCCGTCACACAGCAGAAGAGCGCGATGCTTTCCCCGGGGCTTAAGCACAACTGATCGGTGCTTGCCGCCGGGGGAGCGACGGAGGGTGTCATCCAGCAGGTCGCCCAAGGCCGCGGGGCTTGTAGGAATAGGGAGGCCATGGGCACGAAAATAGGTTTTGGGGTGTCGGCTCATGCATAGATATACCGTCGAGCCTTTGCCTCCTTCTATTCGAACAGACAGGCATCACTCATCGATTCATAATCACTTGAAATTAATGATTTAATAAGAATAACGGGCCTTGCCAGTAGAGACGACACTAGAAAGCTCTGCGGAAGTCTCCTCGGCTAGGTGCCCAACAATAATCAATCGGATCGATCCGATTGTATGGCGGTCGGCGACGGGATCGGCCTCACCAGCCGCCACGCCACAACCAGTCCCATCAACACGGCTAGATCACGGAAGATCAGCCAGAGATAAACCCTGCCTCCAGTCACTCGATCCGCGCCTTGACCTCCTCCCCGAAACCTGATCCAAGGCGAGGGTGAAATTTCTGGATGATTCTGGCCCTTGAGCGAAGGGAAGGTCGTCCCATGAAGAAGCGGTTTACGGAAGAGCAGATTGCGTTTGCGTTGCGGCAGGGGGAGGGCGGAGTCGCCGTCCCGGAGATCTGTCGCAAGCTTGGGGTATCGCAACAGACGTTCTACCGGTGGAAGAAGAAGTTCGCCGGGATGGGGGTATCCGAGGTTCGTCGTCTCAAGCAGCTGGAGGATGAGAATCGGCGGCTGAAGCAGTTGGTAGCCGATCTGACCCTGGACAAGCAGATGCTGCAGGATGTGCTGCGAAAAAAACTCTGAAGCCCGCGGCCAGGCGTGCAGCCGTGCAGTGCCTGCAGCGGGCGTATCAGGTCAGCGAACGGCGTGGATGCCAGGTGCTGGGACAAGGCCGCTCGAGCCAGCGGTACGCGTCGGTGAAGGATTCGCAAGAGCCGTTGCGGATGCGGATCCGGGAACTGGCCGCCAACCGGTCAGCCGGCCCATGCTTGTGGTCGTGTTGAATTGTTGGGTGTTCGAGTACCTCGAGGTGTTCTATAATCGTCAGCGTCTGCACTCGACGCTGGAGTAACTCAGCCCCGCGGCCCTCGGGC
>JADZET010000439.1 GCA_020850375.1 Phycisphaeraceae bacterium
ACCTGCCCGACAGCATCATCCCGCTGATCAAGGCGGACACGAGCACGGTGCTGATGGGCAACCACGGGTCGGTGAGTTTCGACAAGGACCTGATCGGGGCGTACTACCGGCTGGAGATCCTCGACGCGTACTGCCGGATCCTGATCCTGTGCAAGCAGCTGGGGAATGTGAACGTGCTGACGCAGGACCAGATGGTCGAGCTGTTGCAGGTCAAGAAGGCGTTCGGCTTCCCGGACTCGCGCTTGGCGTGCGCGGCGACGGGGTGCGTGGGCCAGCAGA
This sequence comes from Phycisphaeraceae bacterium, assembly GCA_020850375.1. Next base: position 280 of record JADZET010000439.1, read on the forward strand.
ATCAGCCGTTCCTGACGAGCTTCGACGTGCGGCCGGCCGGGGCGATGTGCGGCTGCGGGAGCGCGGAGGTGGTGGCGCGGTCGTCGACGAGCGCGTCGGGACAGGTCAGCACCAGCGGGCCGCGGGCGACGATCGAGCAGCAGATCGCGGCGGCGGTGCCCACCGGAAGCGGCGGGCAGGTCGACGAGCAGCAGTTTGAACTGATGGTCCAGGCGATCACGGACCAGATCATGGCGGCGGGGAAGAACTAAGGCCGACAAGAGTCGGGAAATTTACCACGGAGGACACGGAGAGCACGGAGAAGACACGGAGTCGAATTTGAACATTCTCAATGAATCGAACTCCGTGCCCTCCGTGGTGAAACTGGATCAACCAGGACGGACGAAGAAACCGAGGACGAAACGATGAGCATCAAGGTAGCGGTGATCGGCGGCGGCGGGCGGGTCGGCTCGAATGCGGCGTTCGCGCTGCAGTGCGGGAAGATCGTCCGCGAGATTATGTTGGTGGACGTCAACGCGGAATTGGCGGGCGGCGAGGCGCTGGACCTGATGCACGGGGCGGCGTTGTGCGCGGATCAGGTGATCCGGGCCGGCGACGGCGCGGCGGCGGCGGACGCGGACGTGGTGTGCATCACGGCCGGTTCGCGGCGCAAGCCCGACGAGTCGCGGCTGGACCTGATCAACCGCAACGTGTCGATCTTCCGGGGCATCCTCGATGACCTCAAGAAGAACAAACTCAAGCCCGGGGCGATTATTTTTGTCGTGTCCAACCCGGTGGACATCCTGACGCGGATGGCGATCGAGCACCTGGGCTGGCCGGCGAATCAGGTGCTGGGGCTGGGGACGGTGCTGGACACGGCGCGATTCTGCTCGATTATCGCCGACGCCAAGCAATTGCCGGCGACGCAGGTCAAGGCCCTGATTCTTGGCGAACACGGGGACACGATGACGCCGATCTGGTCCAGCGCCGCGGTGGCGGGCGTGCCGCTGGCGAAGTTGCTGTCGGTCAATGAGCAGAACGAGCTGTTCAAGCGGACGCAGGGCTCGGGGGCGGAGGTGATCCGCCGCAAGGGCGGGGCGGGTTACGCGGTGGGGCTGGGCATCGCCGAGGTGATCCACGCCATCGCGCTCGACAGCCGGCGGATCCTGCCGGTGAGCAGCCGGATGACGGGGCAGTATGGGATGCGAGAGGTCTGCCTGAGCATCCCGACGGCGGTGGGGCGTTCGGGCGTGATCGAGGCGATGGAGGTGGAGCTGTGGCCCAAGGAGGTGCAGGGGCTCAATGGCAGCGCCAAGGCGCTGGCTGAGACCTGGGGCAGGCTCAAGTGAGTGACATGAGACCGGGGGATGAACCATTGTCGGGGCAGCAGGAGTCAGGCTCGTGAAGGCCAAGACGCTCACCACACGGACACTCTCGCAGAGGCTCAAGGACCTTGACGGCATCGTCGCCCGCGCGATGAAGCAGTGGGGCACGCCTGGGCTGTCCGTGGGCGTGGTGCATGGGGAGGAGGTGGTGCTCTGTCGCGGCTACGGGTACCGGGACGTGCAGAAGAGGCTGCCCTTCACGGAGCGGACGGTCAGCGTGATCGGGTCGTGCACGAAGTCGATGACGGCCGCGTGCCTGGGGATCCTGGTCGATCAGGGTAAGCTTGCGTGGGACAAGCCGGTCAAGCAGTACGTGCCGTGGTTTGAGCTGGCGGACCCGGAGATCGGCCGGCGGGTGACGCCGCGTGACCTGGTGAGCCACCGTTCGGGGCTGCCGGGGCACGATCGGATGTGGTACGGGAGCGACCTGCCGCGGCGTGAGCTGGTCCGGCGGATGCGGTACCTGCCGTTGAGCCATGACCTGCGGACGACGTTCCAGTACAACAACCTGGCCTACGCGGCGGCGGCCGTGCTGATCGAGCGGATCGCTGACATGACCTGGGAGGAGTTCATGTCCGAGCACCTGCTCGGGCCCCTGGGCATGGAGACGCGATACTTCCCCGTCGACCGGATGCAGCAGGCGCCCGAGTATGCCGAGCCGTACCAAGTGCGCGAGGGTCGGGCGGTGCGGGTGCCGCACTACGACCTGCCGCAGATCGGGCCGGCCGGGCCGACGGCGTTCAGCGCCCTGGACGTGTGCCGTTGGCTGAGCCTGAACCTGGGCGTGGGGCGGTTCGACGGGCGGCAGGTCGTCGTCGGCGACAGCATCAAGGCGTGCCATCGGCCGACGATCTGGGTGCCGGGCGTGATCGGGTACCCGAGCGTCTGCCACCAGACCTACGGCATGGGCTGGATGATCACCGAGTTTTCCGGTCATCACTACCTCAATCACGGGGGGGGGATCAGCGGGTTCTCGTCGTTCATGTCGCTGCTGCCGAACGAGAAGTACGGGGCGGTGGTGATGTGCAACGCGGCCGGTTCGCCGGCGCTGGGGGTGATCAACAGCTCGATCCACGATCGGCTGCTGGGGCTCGAGCGGATCGACCGCGTGCGTCAGGCGGTCGAGGACCAGAAGAAGGCGGCCCGAGCGGCCTCGGCGCGGGCGCCGGCGGCGCCGGCGGCTCGTCCGCGCGGCGGCAGGCGTCCCTCGCACCCGATCCATGAGTACGCCGGCCGCTACGAGCACCCGGGCTACGGAAAGCTGACGATCGAGACGATGGGCAAGTCGCTTCGCGCGACGCACCACCGCGACCACGGCCCGCTCGAGCACCAGCACTTCGAGGTGTTCGCCTGGAAGGAGGCGACCGGCCGCAACGCCATGCTGAACTTCCACGGCGACGCCAAGGGACGGGTCACGGCCGTGGGCGCGTCGATGGAGCCGGCCGTCGGTGAGATTGTTTTCCAGCGCGTTGAGGGCTGAGTCAGACTGTTCAGCGGGGCGGACGCCCCGAGGAGTGAATCGGCATGGCCGTGACCAAGACGCTTGACACCAAGATCGCACGCATCCTGGCCGACCCGTCGTGCAAGGATTTCATCATCGCCGACGCCAAGGACGCGGACATGGCGGCGGGGCTGTCGGCCCCGGGCAAATCGCCCGAGCATCACGCGCGGGAGGGGCGGTTCCGCTCGCTGGCGGAGTACCGCGAGCTGATCCGGCAGAACGTCAGGCAGGGCCTGGTCGACATCATGCTCATGAGCGCGTCGACCAACGAGGTGCTGACGATCCAGGAGCGTCTGTTCGAGAACTCAGCCATCACCCCGGCGGCGCGGGCGAACGACACGACGGACATCCATCTGGCGATGGGCGGCGTCTATCCGAGCCAGCCCTCGCGGCCGTTCCGCTCGGCGGTGATCGATCACATCATGTGCGGGAAGGTGGACTGCAAACCCGACGAGCGCCGGCTCGGCGCGGACCTGGGACTCTACTCGTTGACGTTCAACAACAACCTGGAGTTGGATCTGCGGACGATCGAGGCGTATCGCGAGTTTCGGATCGAGGCTGAGCGCAAGGGGTTCCGGCACTTCATGGAGGTGTTCGATCCCAACGCGCCGCAGGCGCCGATCCCGGACCTGGGGCGGTTCATCAACGACATGATCGCGCGGACGCTGGCGGGCGTGGCGGGCAAGGGGCGGCCGATTTTCTTGAAGATCGCCTACCACGGGCCGGCGGCGATGGAGCAGCTGGCGAGCTACGACCGGACGCTGGTGCCGGGTATCCTCGGGGGTTCGAGCGGGACGACGTTCGACGCGTTCCATCAGCTCTGGGAGGCCAGGAAGTACGGGGCGCGGGCGGCGCTGTACGGGCGGATGATCAACAACTCCGAGCACCAGCTCTCGTTCATCCAGCACTTGCGATGGCTGGCGGACGGGCAGCTTGACGATCCGGCCGAGGCGGTCAAGTCTTACCACGCGGCCCTGGTCAAGCTGGGGATCAAACCCTACCGTGCATTACAGGACGATCTGGCCTCTTCCAAGCGTGCGACGGCCTACAGCGGCACGGGCGTGGCGGTGGGGGTCGATGGGGCAAAGGACGTCGCCAAAACGGCCGATAAAAAGGCTAATGCGATCGGGCTGAACGGTCAGCCGGATTTCTCGAAGATGACCGCGGCCGAGAAGATCGCCTGGAACAAGGCCAAGCGGGATCGGATCTTTGGGTGAGTGATCGTCGGGGTGTCAGCCCAGTCCCGCGCTTCGGTGCGGGGCTCCGAGTTCTTCGTCATGCTCATCGTCGAACGGCAACAGCGACTGCTCGAGATCCTGCGGAAGCAGAAGACGGCCCAGCTTGACGAGCTGGCCAAGGAAGTCGGCGTGTCGGCCTCGACGGTGCGGCGCGACCTGGAGGTGCTCGAGCAGCAGGGGCTGCTCGAACGCACGCACGGCGGGGCGATCTACCGTGAACCGGCGGCCATCCCGCGCGGGCAGGGGACGATCCTGTCGCAACGGATGCAGGAGGCGGTGCGGCAGAAGGAACTCTTGGGGGCCTACGCCGCGTCGCTGGTCCAGCCGCACTACACGCTGATCCTCGACGGCGGGTCGACGGTGTATTACGCGGCCCGCCAGATCACGGCCCGGCCGCTCCAAATTGTGACCAACAGCCTGCCGATCGCCAACCTTTTTGCCGATGACGACGAGATCGAGTTACTCCTGATCGGCGGGAGCCTCTACCCGCGGACGGGCGTGCTGGTGGGGCCGATCGCCACAGGCTGCATGGCGGACCTGCATGCGAACCTGCTGCTGTTCTCCGTGGCGGGGATCGACGGCGATGAGTGCTACAACCAGAACCTGGCCATGGCGCAGGTCGAGCAGCTCATGCTCCGGCAGACGTCGCGGTCCGTCATGCTGATGGACAGCGGCAAGTTCGGGCTCAAGAGCCTGACGCGCGTCTGCGGCCTGGACGAGGTCGACGAGATCGTCACCGATAGCGGCATCGACGACGCCTGGCGGCGGAAGCTCGGGCCGCGGCTGACGGTGGTGTGAGCCGGCCCGGCGAACGATCAGCCATTCCTTGCTTAGATCGGGGCGTTGTGTTCTCGCAGGCGGGCGATCTCGCGCGTCGCGCGGCACCAGTCGGGCTCGTTCTCGAATTTCATCGCGTAGCCCAGCGGCGTCATGGTCAGGATGCGCCAGCCGTCCTTGGGTTTCTCGTAGAGCGAGGCGTTCTCCTGCACCTGGGCGCGGACGAACAGGTCGGGCCGGAGTGACAACAGGTGCTCGAAGAGGTCGTAACCTGAGCCTTGGATGGTGGCGATGGTGTGGAAGATGGGCGTCTGGCCACCGAGGCCGTCGCGGCTGATCTCGGCAGGGGCGTTGATGTTTGCGCCGTGGCGGAGTAGGACGTCGAGGCACGGGCGTTCGCCGAACTCGGCGGCGACGTGCAGGAGCGTGACGCCGTGCAGTGATAGGTGGTTGCCGTAGGGCAGGTTGACACGACGATGGATGAGAGAGGAGTCTTTGCGGAGGCGATCGCTGAGCGACTCGGCGCGGCCGCGGTGGATGTCCATGACCGGGCCGTTCTCGAAGGCGGCGCCGGCGGCGATCAGAAGGTCGATGCACTGGTGCTTGCGTTCGAGGCCGCCGCGGTGGTAGGTGCCCAGGACCATGCTCAGCGGCGTCTGCACCGTGGGGTACTTGGACGTGGTGCGATCGGAGAAGTTGACGTCGGCGCCGTGGCCGATGAGGAAGCGCAAACCCGTCGGGTTCTGGACTTCACAGACGGCGAGGATGATCGGTCCGTAGTGGCCGCCGTACTCGCCATTGACGTCGGCGCCGTGCTCGATCAGGCGTTCGGCCATGTCGACGTGGCCGTGCATGGCGGCGCGGGCCAGGGCGAGGTCCAGGTCGTGCTGGGTGGGGGCGCCTTTTGACAGAGCTTTTTCGAGGGCATCGAGGTCGCCGTCATTGGCCGCGGTGGGTATGGCGCGGGAGCGATCGGCCCGGGCGGTGGCCTGCTGGGCGGAAGCGATGACGCGGTCGTGCAGGGCGGACCAACTCTTAAAGCCGTGAGCGCGGGCGACGGCGAGCTGGGCGTCGTGCAGGGCGACGTCGGCGCGGCGGAGGTTGTCATCGCTGAGGCCGGCCAGGTGCGGCACGGTGTCGCGCAGGCGTGCGAGGGCCTGGGGATCGCCGGCATGGCAGGCCTTGAGCAGGGCCTTGGCTTGTTTACGCAGGTGCTCGAGATTCGGGCGCGCGGGCAGAGATGGGGACATGACGCCTTCCTTCCGTGTGGCCCGGTGTCCGCGGAGTCGGGCGGGAAAGAAGGTGGGAGTTGTACGGTCGGAGGTGGGTTAAACCCTTCCCGCGGACGGGACGCGCCCCTGGCACGTTCAGTGCACCGTACCTGGGCGCGGCCAAGGGAGCAAGGAGTTTTGTGTGTGCGGCGAGCTTCGGGGGGTTAGAAAAGCAGGCGGTAAGTGTAGAGGCCGAAGCTCATGGCCCCCGGAAGTTCGATACTCAGCCGGCCCAGGTCGTCGACACGCGTCCGCAGGGAGGGCTTGCCCTGGCCGGCGATGAGGGTCAGCTCCACCTCGCGGCCGGCGAGGCTCCAGGTCTCGACAGCGGCGGTGGGGCGGTCGTTGAATTCGCGGAAGAAGAGCAGGTAGCCGCCGTCGTCGCGTTGGGACTGGAAGCCGGTCCAGCCTGTGCCCGAGGGCTCCTGGCCGATGGGGAAGATCCGGCCGGCGTGGATGCGCTCCTGGTGCTCGCGGTAGGTGCGGACGAGGGGAGCGATCTCGAACGCCTCGGGGGGTAAGTTCGAGGCCTCGAACCAGGCCAGCGGTTGGGCCATCATCGTCACGGCGAAGCAATAGTCGAAGGGGATGTTGCAGGGGGCGAGGGGGTCGTTCTCGGCGTACTTCTCTGTGTTCCGCCACTTGTTGAGGAACTCGATCTGGAGCGATTGGGGCGGGACGTAGCGGGCGAGAAGCCAGAGGTTGCGCAGGGTCCAGTGGGGGTAGTAGTTCGACCAGTCGGTGTAGCGGTTCTCGAGGAAGAGGTTGCCGTAGTCGTTGAGGTAGTGGTAGCCTCCGCGTCGGCCGGCGGTGACGTCGAGGTTGAAGACGGCCTCTTGATTCGTCGCCTCGAGCACGCGATCGAGCATCGCCCGGAAGTTGATGTCGGCCGTCTTATCGGGGAGGGTGACGCCGTCGATCTTGAAGGTGCGGACGCCGTGCTCCCGGAAGAGTTGGATCAGCACATCCGCGTCCTTCTGCCAGTTGGCGAAGCTGTCGTCGGTCGAGGGGTTGAACCAGAGGCAGAGCTCGATGCTCAGCTCGCGGGCGCGCTTGGTGATGGGGGCCAGGCCGTTGGGGAATCGCTCGGGGTTGATGTGCCAGTAGTCGGGTTGCCGCCAGATGGCCTTGAGCGTGCCGCCACTGCTGGCGGAGTTGCTCGAAACGCCCTGCTGCCAGCCATCGTCGAGCTGGAAGTGGGTGACGCAGAGTCTGGCGCCGGCCTCGAGCTCAGCCAGGGCGAACGCCTCGCCCAGGCGGGCGTCGCGGGATCGGTCGCCCCAGGTGTTGAGCATGATCATGTGGTCGCGGCCGGGCTCGGCGCGACGGATACGCTGCTGATAGCCGCGGAGGTTCGTGAGGAGCTGCTTCTCGTCGCTGGGGCCGACGCCGGTAACGAAGCTGTAGGCCCGCGTCCAGCGATCGGGCGTGATGTCGCGCGGGGCGATGCCGGCGCCGACGAGGCGGACGGCCTGGCGGTCGACGACGAAGTCGCAGCCGGGGTAGGTCAGTTGAACGTCGGAGCAGGGGGCCTCTTTGAGGATGAAGATCCCGGCCTGGGCCAGGGGGTCGGCGATCAGCAGGAGATTCGCCGGGATGTAGATCGGCTGGACGTAGGAGAGGACGGCCCGCTCGGAGACGAGGTTGTTGCGGCGGTCGGTGATGTCAAAGAACTGCACCCCCCGGAAATGGAGGTGGGGGCGGTCGAAGCACATGCGCTCGAGGACCTCGGCGATGAGCTGGCCCTGGCGGGCGGCGGTGAGGTTCTCGATGTTGGTCAGGCTCGAGGCGCTGGCGGCCTCGGACTGCCAGATGCCGGTGGTCCTGCCGCGGAGGAAGAAGTCGCAGGCGATGGCGGGGCAGTCGTCGTAGAGACGGAACGAGCGGCGGATCTCCAGGCCGCCGAACCGCGAGGAGCAGTCGACGCGCAGGTGGGCGTGGTGGATGGGGCCGTCCGGGACGGGGATGACCTCCATCTTGCCGTCGTGCGGGGTGGGGTCCTCGCCGGGGAAGGCGCAGTCGGTCTCGTAGCCGCCGAGGCGCCAGATATGTCCGGTGGTCAGGTCGGTGAGGTCGAGGCTCAGCAGGTTGCCCTGGTTCCAGCGGACCCGCCGGCGGATGCGGTTGTTCTCGAGGGTCAGGACGTCGTTCTTGATTTCGGCGTGACAGTTCATGTGAGGGAGACCTTCCACGTTCTGTCGGCCCGCACGGCTTGCTGCGTGGGGGCGATGTCGAGGGTGCGATCGGACAGGACGATGCGCTCGATGGCCATTTCGCCGTGGATGGGCTTGATGGTGAGCGTCGCGCCGTCGAGGGCGAAGGTGCCCCAGGCCGAGCCGGTGGTGAAGAGGCACTTGGCCAGGGGGCCGGTGCGGGGCGTCAGATAGAGCGTCTTGTCCACGGCGTCGTAGCGGAAGCCGGAGAGGGCGGTGAGCATGCCCCAGCTGGCCAGGGCGCGGGCGTAGTGGTGGCCGCACTCGAACTCGTTGAAGGGGTTGCGACGCTTGCCGTCGTGTCGCTGGCGGACGGCCTTGACGATGGCCAATCCCTCGTCGACCAGGCCCTCGTACATCAGGTGGCTGGCGACCTGGTACTCGATGCCGGACCAGACCTCGTCGCTGTAGGGGAAGGGATAAGCGGGGCGGCCGCCGTTGGGCCAGGTGCACAGCAGGAGGCCGGATTCATCCAGGATGGCGTAGATCCGTTGTGGGTTGCAGTGATCGCCCAGGGGCCCCCGGAAGTTGTGTTTGAAGACAGCGGCGATGCAGGACTTGACCACGGATTCATCGAGGATGTAGCCCAGGCCTGCGACGTGGGCGGCGAGCTGGCCGAAGACCTGGTCGCTGAGGCAGCCGATGCCGTGCTGGTATTTGGGCGCGTCGGGCTTGAGGCAGTCGAAGGTCTGGACGAGGTAGTCGCCTCGGAAGAGCTCCTTCTGCGTCTTGCTCCGGCCGGCGTGGTAGAGGCGTTCGTATTCATCGGCTGAGGTGTTGTCGCCGAGGTGGCGGGCGATCTTCGAGCCGGCGAGCAAGGCGGCGAGGTAGAAGCACTGGGTCAGGGGATTGGGCCCCTGGAAGTTGATGTCGTAGGTATTGTGCTGGTCGCCGTCGACGAGGCCATCTTTGTCGCGGTCCCACTGGAACCAGGCGTATTCGAGGGCTTTTTTGGCGTGGGGCCACATGAATCTGAGGTAATCCTCGTCACCGCTGAAGCGCCAATCGCGGTAGAGCTGGACGATCCCGCCGAGCTGGCCGTCGCTGGCGGCGTGGTGCCAGTTGGACTTGGGGTCGAAGGCGTGGGTGGGCTTGCCCAACGGCAGGGGGAGGCGGAAGATGATGCCGCCATGTTTGCCGTGCTCGCCGGCCTCGAAGCTGTACTGGTATTCAGCCCGGCGCATGGTCCGGTGCAGGTCGGGGAAGAGCATGGCCTGCGTCAGGGCGTAGTTCCAGACGTGGGTGCAGGAGCCCTCGCAGCAGCCGTTGTTGTCGCCGCAACCCTCCCAGCCGTAGAAGGTGCCGTCCTGGAGGCGGAGGCAGGTGGGGCTGTGGAGGATCGAGGCGGTGTTGGCGATGGACTCGATGACCTCTAGGGGCAGGGTGCTGTTCCAGAGGGCGTCGGCGAAGGCCTCGGTCCTGCTCTCGAGCTCGGCCTGGCGGGCGAAGAAGTCCTCGGCGGCGTCCCAGGCGGTGGGGTAGAGGCGGGCGTAATCGTTCTTCCACTTGGGGCGTTCGGAATCTTTTTTGTCGCCCTCGCCCCAGTATTTGATGAAGTTGGGGAAGCACCAGGAGATGAGGAAGGGCAGGTCAGCCGACTGGCCGGGCGCCAGCGTCACGCACAGGCCCAGACTGCCGGCGGACCGGCTTCCGGGGGTGTCGTAGGGGGTTTCATTGCCGAGCTGGCCGTCCTTGCTGAAGGTGTCCCAGAAGTGGTGGGTGCTGTCGAACCAGCCGACGTCGCGGAGCCAGCTGGTGGTGTAGGTGATGTCGGTCCAACTGGTGGTCAGGGCGGCGGTGCCGTGGCGGTGGTCGTCGG
>JADZET010000440.1 GCA_020850375.1 Phycisphaeraceae bacterium
CACCCCCTGGCCGTGCAGGCGCACCTGCTCAAGGGCGACGCCAAGACCGCCCGCCGGGATTACTACAAGGCCCTGTTCGACTACGAGTACGTCATCCGCCAGTACCCGGCCGCGGAGGAGTTCAACGTCGCCCTCGAGCGCGAGTACCGCATCGCTCAGCTCTTTGCCAGCGGCGTCAACCGCCGGTTCCTGGGCATGCCCATCCTGCCGGCCACCGGCGAGGCGGAGGAGATCTTCATCCGCATCCAGGAGCGAGCCCCCGGAAGTGAATTGGGTGAAGAGGCGAGCCTGGCCTTGGCGGACCTTTACTACAAGCAGGACGAGATGGCCAGCGCGGCCGACGGGTACGACCTGTTCCTGGTCAACTACCCGCACAGCCGCCACCGCGAGCGCGCGATGCTCCGGCTGATCCAGTCGAACCTCAACCGATTCCGCGGCCCCGAGTTCGACCCGACGGGCCTGCTCAACGCTACGGCCACCATCAAGCGCTACCAGCAGGAGTTCCCCGCCGCGGCCGAGAAGATCGACGCCCAGGCCCTGCTGGCCAAGATCGACCAGTCCGAGGCCAGGAAGCTTGCGATCCAGGCCGCCTGGTACGACCGACGAGGCGAGCCCGTCAGCGCCACCTATCTCCGTCAACGCCTGGTGACGGAGCACCCCGCCACGCCCAGCGCCCAGGCCGCTCTGACGAAACTCCCCGCCCCGGCCGTACCGGCCCCGACGCCGGATGACGCCAAGCCCTGACGAACACGCCATGACCCGACGCCTAGGGACATCGATGCTCCGTGGTAATCGATTACGTCCAGCCGCCGTCACCGACCATCGCCGGCGGCTCCACCGGTTTGCGGCCGTCGTGCTGCTGGCTGGGCTGGTCCTGCTTGTGGGCGCCTGCGGGTACCACACCAAGTCTCTCTACCCGGCCAACGTCCACACCGTGGCGGTGCCTATCTTCCAGAACCGCACGTTCTACCGAGGTGTCGAGTTCGACCTGACCGAAGCGGTCATCAAGGAGATCGAACGCCGCACGCCCTACAAGGTCGTGGCCTCGGACAAGGCCGACACGCTGCTGTCAGGGACGATCACCGAGGTGCAGCAGAACGTCCTGAGCCGGGCCGAGGCCGGGGGGCTGCCGCAGGAGATGCGCGTGACGCTGGTGGTGGACCTGGAGTGGACCGACATCCGACGGGGCGGCGTGCTGCGTTCACGGCAAGGCCTGAGCGAAGTTGGCCGATATATCCCGGCCAGGGCCGTCGGCCAGCCGTACACCACGGCCCAGCATGAGGCGGTCGAACGCATGGCCAGCCTGGTCGTATCCACCCTCCGCCAAGACTGGTAACCCCCCGGAAGTTGAACCCGGTTGTCTGGAAAGCAGACTTGGGGGAAATCCACCGGCTCGGATGGTCGATGCGAGCTAGAATGATCCATTGGCGCCCGGCCGGCGTAAGACTCCCTGTTGTCCGATAATGCTCCGGTCGCGCCACGGGCCGTCGGCAGACTGATCCGACCCCATAAGGACTCCCCATGCCCGCAGACCAAACGCCCCATGACGACTCCGATCGCCCCGACGGCCAGAACCGTCGCGGGCGCGGCATCGGCCCTGGGCGCAACGGCCAGAACCCGATGTCCCGCAACCTCATGGGCCTGCTGCTGCTGGCCGTGCTGGCGATTGTCGTCTTCGGCCTGCTGGGCACCCCCCGAGGACCGCAGCAGGTCTCGTGGGGTGAGTTCCTCAACCTGGCCAAGGCCAAGGCCTTCGACGGGCCCGTGACCATCGAGGACGCGCGGTTCGTCGCCACGATCAAGGAGGGTTGGGAAGGCCGGGAGCAAAAGCCGGCCGGCACCGACGTGGTCTACACCCCCTTCCCGCGCGAGTCGCTGGCGTATTACCTGACCAAGCTCGACGGCGTGGTCGACACCAAGGCCAACCCGTCCTCCGGCCTGCTGCTGCAGTTGCTCGTCAGCTGGGGGCCGCTGCTGCTGGTGCTGGGGCTGATCTGGTTCTTCCTCTACCGCTCGCTGCGCAACGCCGGCGGCGGGGCGGGGATGCTCGGCAATTTCGGCCGGTCGCGCCATCGGATGATGACCAAGGAGCACTCGAAGATCACCTTCGAGGACGTGGCGGGCATCGACGAGGCCAAGGAAGAGATCAGCGAGATCGTCGAGTTCCTCAAGAACCCCAAGAAGTTCCAGCGGCTCGGCGGGCGCGTGCCGCGCGGCGTGCTTCTGGTCGGCGACCCCGGCGTGGGCAAGACGCTGCTGGCCAAGGCCGTGGCCGGCGAGGCCGACGTGCCCTTCTTCTCCATCAGTGGGTCGGACTTCGTGGAGATGTTCGTGGGCGTGGGCGCCTCGCGCGTGCGCGACCTGTTCAAGCAGGCCAAGGACAACAGCCCCTGCATCATCTTCCTCGACGAGATCGACGCCGTGGGGCGACGGCGTGGCTCGGGATTCAGCTCCGGCGGGCATGATGAACGCGAGCAGACCCTCAACGCCATCCTCGTCGAGATGGATGGGTTTGAGAGCTCCGACCAGGTGATCGTCATGGCCGCGACCAACCGCTCGGACGTGCTGGACCCGGCGCTGACACGGCCGGGCCGGTTCGACCGGCAGATCAGCGTGCCCCTGCCGGACCTGGCGGGGCGGATGGAGATCCTCCGCGTCCACAGCAAGAAGATCAAGATGTCGCCCCACACCGACCTCGAACGCCTCGCCCGCGGCACGCCGATGTTCAGCGGGGCGGACCTGGCGGCGATCATCAACGAGGCCGCCATCGCCGCCACCCTCGCGGGCAAGGAGCACGTCGAGCAGGCCGACCTCGAGGAGGCCCGCGACAAGGTCAAGTGGGGCCGGGCCCGCACCAGCCACAAGATCGACGAGGACGAGAAGCGCGTCATCGCCTACCACGAGGCGGGGCACGCCCTGGTCATGCTCCAGGACGGCAACTCCGAACCCCTGCACAAGGTCACCATCATCCCCCGCGGCACGGCCCTGGGTGTGACCTTCATGCTGCCCGAGAAGGACCGCCACATCCATCAGCGCAAGCGGCTGCTCTCGCAGCTCCGCGTGACCTTCGGCGGGCGGATCGCGGAAGAAATGTTCTGCGGCGACATCTCCAGCGGGGCGGCCATGGACATCCGCCAGGCGACGAACATCGCCCGGGCCATGGTCACCCAGTTCGGCATGAGCGAGAAGCTCGGATTCCAGCTCCTGGGCACGGACGAGAGCCGCAACCCCTGGGAGCAGCCCGAGCGATCCTACTCCGACGAGACCGCCGCGATGATTGATCAGGAGGTCAAACGCCTGATCGACCAGACCTACCAGGAGACGCGCGTGCTGCTAGAAACGCACCGTCAGCAGCTCGACGACCTGGCCCAGGCGCTGCTCCGCTACGAGACGCTCAACCGCGACGAGGTCGACCGCATCATGAAGGGGCAGCAGCTCAACAAGCCCACCGTCGGCGACCTGCTGCGGGCCGAGCAGGACAAGGCCAACAAGGGCCGGACCGTTCAGCCCAAGAACACTCGCCTCGACGGCGACGCCCCGTCGGGCAACGTCATGCCCACGCCGGCGTGATCCGCCGCGTGGCTGCCATGCACGTATTTTCCCCAGTTTGACCCGGGAGATCCGTAGTCTCGTCATTTCCCTCCGGATCGTGGGGTACTGTCGCGCAATTGTCAGAATATGCGCGGCGGGCTAAGGGCTTTTCTTGATGCGATATCCATAAAAGATGCTCTATTTTACTCCGAGGGGTATGAAAGGCGCTGCGCGGCGCTTGTTTTTTTGCGCCACGTGCGTCGGTCATCACACGTCGTGGGGGATCAACCACACCCGAAAAGGAGAGTTCGCATGAATGAACGTGATGTCGTACTGCGCCCAGGAACGACCCGCAGCCGCTCATGGGGGGCAGCCTGCATCCGCGCCGCGGCGGTGCTGGCGATCGCGGCCCTGGCGGCGGGACCGGCCCGGGCGAGCATCGTGGGCATCTCGGGCACGATGTCCAATTTCGACGTCTTTAACGAGACGGGCGTCAACGTCTACGGGGCTGAGCTCGAGATCGAGGGCGTCCACGCCAGCGAGGTAGAAAAAACCTACCCGTCGCACTTCGACAGCGTGATCGCCACCGAGTACACCAACGGCTCGACCTACGGCACCCGCTTCACCTTCACCGGCTACAACTTCGACCCGCCGAACACCTTCATCACCCCCACCGTCGGGCAGAACACCAACGGCCACTTCGCCGTGGACCTCAAGGGATGTGAGCACTTCGGCTTCTCCGTCTGGGTGCAGCCGACCGCCACGCGCTTCTTCTGGCTCGACGAGGCCTCGCAGCGCATCGGCACGTCGCCGCTGGGTGTTCCCAACCCGAGCTGGACCTACATCCCGCCTGCCGTGCCGGGCAATCCGCCGGTCATCCGGGCCATCGTCGAGGTCCCCGAGCCTGAGGACCCCGAGCCACAACTGCCCGACTCCATCTGGATGAAGGTCTATGTCACCGAGATCGAGCGTGAGGTCGAACTCGAGGAGCTGATGTCCGGCAACGACATCGTCCCCCAGGACAACATTGAGATCGAAACCGAATGGGAACTGCTCGAGGGCGGCGTCCAAGAGCCTGCGGACTTCGAGGTCGGCGACAACGTCGTATCCATCATTCACCGGTATGAGTTTTTCAAGTACATCGGCCCCACCAAAGCGGAAGACAACGCCCCGCTGTCGAGCTGGGACGGCATCGGCGATCCCCCGGCTGAGGAAATGGGCGAGTTCATCGCCGCCAACATGGTCGCGGTGAACTTTGAGATCCCCGAGCCGTCGAGTGCGGCCGTGCTCCTGGTTAGCCTGGGCGCGATGAGCCTGGCTGCCCGCCGCAGGTCAAACCACTGACGACTCGTGTCATTGGCGACAGACCGACCCATCCTGGGACGAGCCCTTACGCAGAGCGATAAGGGCTCGTTTTGTTCTTTGCCGTAGCGGCAGCGGTCAGTAGATCCGCAAGCTCCACCGCACGCAGACCTGACGAACCGTTCGTCGCGGCCCAGAGGTCGCCGGCCTTGCCGTGCAGGCGGACGCCCAGGGCGGCGGCGTTGAACTCGTCGAGCCCCTGGGCGAGCAGAGCCGCGATCAGTCCCGTCAGGACGTCGCCGCTGCCCGCCGTGGCCAGGGCGGGGTTGCCCGTGTCGTTGACGTAGACACACCGGCCGTCGGTCACGACGGTGCGGTGACCCTTGAGGGCCACGACCGCGCCGTACGCGCGGGCCAGCTTCACAGCCGCGGGGATGCGTTGTGACTCGTCCGTCGGGATCTCCGTGATGCCCAGCGATGCGGCCAGGCGGGTGAACTCGCCGGGGTGCGGCGTCATGACGCCGTGAGGTTCAGCGTCCTGTTGCACATGCGAATGTTTGGCTTTCGCCAGATGATTCAGGCCGTCGGCGTCGAGCACGATCCGCCGCGTGCCGCGCTTGGCCCAGAGCGCCCGCGCCACCTCGCCCGCCTCGTCGGACGCGCCCAGGCCGGGGCCCACGGCCAAAACAGCCTTGCCCTGCGGGTCAGCCGCTTCGATAAGCGACACCGCGGCCGCAGGGTCAGCCTCCCAGTCCACGCAGATGCCCGTCGCCCCGGGCTCGATCACGATCGACCAGGGCAACACCCCCGGAAGGGTGGCGATCTTCACGAGGCCCGCGCCGCCCCGCAGTGCCCCGCGAGCGGCGATGGCTGGGGCGCCGAGCATGGTCGAGCAGCCTCCCACCACGATCACCGTGCCGAAGGTCCCCTTGTGGGCGTCGGCGGGGCGTGCCGGCAGCCTGGTCAAACCATCGGCCGTCACGCGCTCGAGTCCCGCCATCGTTTCTTTCGCGTTCATGGCTTCCTCGAACCGGAGAAGAGGCCCCAGGTGTTACGGCTCACGCCCTGACGCGATCCGCCACGCTCGCCGCCAGCTCCGCCATCATCTTCCGGGGGTAGAGGCCAAAACACCAGTCCCGCCGGTGGGCCGTCGCCGCGTTGGCCACGCCCAATCGCGCTCGGTCAACGGCTGATTGGGCCCGTTCAATCTCATCGGCATGCTGCCGGGCCCAAGCGTTATTGATCCTGTGAATCTCCGCGAAAGCCCGGCTCCGCCGTCGATGGTCACGGTCCTGGTCCATCGCTGTCAGCAACTCCGCCTTACGGCCGGCAGCCTCGCCATCGAGGCCAAGCTCGCGGTCGAGGTTGTGCGGCAGGTGGTGCGCCCGCCAGACCGCACGACGGACATCGGCGGGCGTCGCCGCCTCGGCCTCGAGGTCCAGGTGGACGTCGGCGCTGACCACAGCCATCGGCGCCAGGGATTGGCCCGTCCACGCCGACCACCACGCCTCCATCACGTGGTCGTAGACCCCGCCGCCCTTGCCGTGGATGAACAGGTCGCAGAGGCCGCCGCCGCGCATCGTCGCCGTCAACGCCAGGGCGCGCGGGGCCAGTGCGAATCCCGCTTCCGCCACGCCGCGGCCGTCCTCGAGCACCAGGTCCGCGGCGCCGCCACCGACGATCTCCGCGAACACGCGATGTCGCGGCCTCGCCCTCGCCACCGCCCAGAGCGGCAATTCCACGCGTTCGCGCTCGACACGCAGCGCACCGATACCCGCCCCCGGATGCTCCGCCACCGCGCGGTTGTACGCACGCACACACGCCTCCGCCTCCTCGCGCATGCGGCGAACGAGTTCGACAAACGCTGTTTCGTCGGCCAGCTCAGAGACGAAGCGGATCTCCAGCGAGCTCATCGCCGGATCAGCATGCAGCCGCAACCGCTGCACGACACCCGCCACCTGCTTGGCCAGGGATGTTTCACCACCATCGCTGGCCTGCCAGGCCCGTCGAACGCCCGAAAGATCCACGAGTACACGCCGGTTCGCCGTTCGACACCGCTCGGCAAATGCGTCGAGCCTCTGCATGACATCTTCCGGGGGGACCGACTCGCAGCATCCCGTCGGCACGTCGGGCAACTGCCGGCCGAGCTCGAGATGTTCAGCGATGAGTCGTCCGTCGGCCGTCAGCACGGGCACGTCCAGCCCCAGGGCCGGGTGCACGTCCTGGTCGACCACCCAGTGCACCGCCCGCCCCCCTGCCGTCATCGACACGGCGGCAATATCCTTGGCCAGGATGCCCGGATGCCACAGCCAGGCCTGGTGCCCGGTGGCGATCATCGCGCCCCGGCCTTGGGCGGCCGTCGCTGGCTTCAGTGTTGTGGGCTCCACCACCACGTGCATGACGGGCCGAACATACCCCGCGATCGCGGATCCGTCACCTGCCAAGGGCGTTACTTCCCTTCGTCGTCCACGCCCACGGGGCCGGTGCACCCCGCGGCCGGCTCGCA
>JADZET010000441.1 GCA_020850375.1 Phycisphaeraceae bacterium
GATCTTCATGGCATGTCCTCCTGATGTCGTTCCCGCGACGCGCCCATCGCCGTGGCCCGCGTCGGATGACCCGTCAACGAAACAAACACGCCGGAGGCCCGGCCTAGACGCCAGCCTCCGCTCAACAACTTTCTGCTCACGATCACCGTGGCCACGGCCTTGACTCGGGAAACCGCCGCGAGGCTTGAGATCTCGCGCCCGTGGCACGCGGGCGAAAATCGGCGCCGGACGACCCCACGCATGGCCCAATGTCCATCGAATTCCGCTCTAGCTGCTAAATTGTATCGCATGAAGTAGAGACTGCAATGTCTGATGTTTGGGCGTTTACATGTCCGGATCTACGGTCTTTTCAGTATGGAATAAAGGCCTAGGGATTGATTTTCCCCGGCGAAGAGGTAGATATTGATTACCTACGGCCTTTTTGGATCCCACCTACCGCGATGGCTTGCCGTGGCAAGCCGTGTTCTTTTTCTAGCCCCATCAGGAGCAAGGGGATGCAGCAACGCCGCGCGCCATGGATTCGGCTGCGGGGGATGCTCTGCGCCCTGCTGGCGGCGGTCTGGGGGGTTCATGCTGGCGCCGCGGTCAGCTACCTCCTCGACGACCTGGGCAGCCTCGGAACCTGGACCAACTACACCGCAGCCATCAATGACTCGGGTCGGACCGTAGGGCTCGTCCAGGATGCCCAGTTCACGCTCTACGGCTACCGCACTCAGAACTTTGCGGTAGGGGCCGTGCCTTATGTCTCGGTCAGCGACCTGATTGGCTCGCTCGGCGGCGGTTGGAGTCAGGCCAACGCCGTCAATGCCGTCGGCCAAACCGTCGGCGCCTCGGGCAATGCGTTCGGTCAGTCGCAGGCTTTTCGCGTTCCCGCCAATCGGGCGCTGATCAGCGCCGACAGCCTCGGCACGCTCGGCGGCGGGAGCAGCGTCGGCCTGGGCATCAACGACCTCGGTCAGGCCGTCGGCGGCGCCGAGACGACCGGTGGTGCCTTCCACGCCTTCCGCACCCAGCAGAACCAGGCCATCAACCCCGCGGCCGACGACCTCGGCACCCTCGGCGGCGACTGGAGCCAGGCCCACGCGATCAACAACGCCGGCCAGGTTGTCGGTGGCGCGACCACCGCCTCCGGACTCGTCCGCGCCTTCGCCACTTCCGCCAACGCCGCCATCCAGCCCCAGGACGCCGTGCCGCTGCCCGCAGGCATGACCCAGAACATCGCCTACGCCGTGGATCAGGCCGGCCTGATCGCCGGCTCGGCCTGGAACGACCAGGGCCAGTACCGCGCCTTCCGCGCCACCCGGTCAGGCAATCTCTGGAGCGTCCTGAACCTCGGAACCCTCGGCGGATCGGCCAGCGAGGCCCTGGGCGTCAACGACCTCGGCGCCGTCGTCGGCTACGCCACCGGCTCCGACGACCAGGCCCGCGCCTTCGTCTGCTTCGACTCGACCATGACCGACCTGAATCTGCTGATCAATCCCTTGGCCGGCTGGACGCTCACCCGCGCCGTCGACATCAACAACCAGGGCCAGATCATCGGCCAGGGCCTCTACCTCGGCCAGGAGCGCGCCTTCCTCCTGACCCCCATCCTCACCCAAGGCGATTTCAACGGCGACGGCCTGGCCAACGTCCAGGACATCAACCCCTTCGTCCTGGCCCTGCGCGACCTCAATGCCTATCGCGCAGCCTACCCCGACGTGATCCTCTCGCGCATCGACCCCAACGGTGACGGCCTGATCAACGTCCAGGACCCCAACCCCTTCGTCGAACTTCTGACCAACCCGTCCGGCGTCATGATGAGCCTGCCCGAGCCCACCTCCCTGGGCTGGTGGCTCGGGGCCGGCCTGCTCACGGGCCTGCGCCGCCGACGCCGCGAGCGTGCCGACGCCCCGCCCTTGTTCGAGGCCCTTGAGCCTCGCCAGCTCATGTCCGCCGAGGCCTCCGGAATCTCCGCCACCACGCTCGACGTCACGCCCGGCCCGCGCGTCACCGGCCTCTGGATCAGCGGCAGCCACTGGGCGTCGTCGTTCCTCAGCGCCGTCTCCGGCGGCGCGCCGGGCTACGCCCTGCCCGTCGGCTCGCCCGAGCAGCTCCGCGCCATCCCCTGGCTCGGCGTCGACCGCATCACCGTCCGCTTCGACCAGGCCGTTGTCGTCGACGCCCAGGACCTGTCCCTGCGCGGCGTCAACCAGCCCGATGTCGACGTGGCCGACTTCTCCTACGACGCCGCAACCTTCACCGCCACCTGGACGCTGACCTCATCGCTCGGCGCCGACCTGCTCGTCGCTGAGCTCAGCGGCCAGGGCGACGACCCCATCGCCGGCCTCGACGGTCACTGGCTCGACGGCGAATGGGTCAATCCCATCGACGGTCAAACAGGCTCGATCTTCCCCTCCGGCGACGGCGCCCAGGGCGGCAACTTCCAGTTCCTTCTGTCGATCCTTCCCGGCGACGTCAATCGCAACGGCGCGGTGGCCAGCGACGACCTGCTGGCCATCCCTTCGGGCGTCGCCGCGGTCGGCTCGCCCCGCTACCTCACCGCCGCCGACGTCAACGCCGACGGGCAGGTCCGCCCCGACGACGCCGCCCTGGCCCGCGCCAGGCTCGGCCAGCGCCCGCCCGACACCCTGCCCA
>JADZET010000442.1 GCA_020850375.1 Phycisphaeraceae bacterium
CCGCCCCGCGCAGCGTGCTGAGCACCCCCGGCCGAAACTCCTGGGCTCCGCTCGCCGTGGTCACCACCTGGTCCTGCCACGTCAGCGTCATGGCGATGTACGCCAGCCCCCCCGCCGCCACCCCCAGCCGCAACGCCGTTGTCAGCCATCGTCTCATGCCGCCATCCCTGGACAACCCGCCAAAGGAGCCGATCTCTCACGACACTAAACCATCGGCTAAACTCAGGGCCATGACCTGGGCGAATCCCAACCTCGAACCCTGGAACGCCCCCGAAAGCGATCCCAACGAAGTCGCCAGTGTATCCCGACGGGCGGCCGTGCGCCTCTGGATCTGCGGCAGCGTCTTCCTGCTCCTGTTCGGTTGCTGCGCCGGGCTCTTCGGCCTGGCGAGCCAGATGCCCTGGTCCGAGTTCGAACAGTCGATGCGTCAGCAGCAGATGGGCGATCAGCAGCTCGACCAGCTCCACCAGATGTGGGGCTACATGCCCGCCGTCGCCGGCCTGATGGCCCTGGTCGGCCCCCTGCCCGGCCTCTTCTACCTGCTGCTGGGCTTCGGCGTCCGCGCCGCTCGTCCGTGGGCAATCAACCTGGCCATGGTCGTCGGCGCACTCCATGGCGGCGTCCTGCTGATCATGCTGCTGCTCAATCTCGTCGGCTACCTCGGCCACGACCAAGTGCGGTACGGCATCTTCTCCGCCCTGATGTGGGGCCTGCCCCTGGCCCTGCTGGTCTGGATGATCCGCAGCCTCTGGCACGCCCGCGACGCCCAGACCCGTGGCGGCGTCGAGCCCTGGAACCAGCGGGACTAGCCCGAATCGTTCTCACCCCCTCCGTCACATGGCACAAGGTCCCCCCCCATGACCACCACACGCACCGGCAACTTCGGCATCGGCTTCCGTCGCGGATGGAGCGACTGGCAGAAAGACCTTTCCAAGCTCATCGCCTTCGCCAAAGAGCAGCGATTCACCTGCCTGGACTTCGGCCCGCTCGAGGCGGCTGAGCTCGAGCCCGTCTTCGCCGCGGGCCTGAAGGTCGGCTCGGTCGACCTCATGCAGTGGTCCGAGCTCGCCTCCCCCGACGCCGGCCAGAGGCTCGCCGCGGTCGACGCCAACATGGCCATGATCGAGCCCCTGGCCAAACGCGGCGTGCGGAGCTACTTCGCCGTGATCATCCCCCAGGACAAGAAACGGCCCCGCACCGAGACCTTCGGCTACATCGTCGAGGGCTACGGCGAACTCGCCCGCTGCATGGAGCCCCTCGGCGCCAAAATAGCCCTCGAGGGCTGGCCCAACGGTGGCGGCGAGAACTTCAACTTCGCCTGCACTCCCGCCGACTGCCGCGCCCTCTTCAAAGCCGTCGGCTGCGACGCCCTGGGCATCAACTTCGATCCCTCGCACCTGATCCGCATGGGCGTCGACCCCGTCCGCTTCCTCGGCGAGTTCGCCCCGCGCGTCGCCCACGTCCACGGCAAGGACACCGAGATCCTCGACGACGAACTCTACGAGCACGGCAACCTCGGCCCGGCCACCTTCGCCAAAGGCCACGGCTTCGGCGGACACGCCTGGCGCTACACCCTGCCCGGCCACGGCGTCGCCCGCTGGACCAAACTCCTCGCCCAGCTCAGGGACGCCCGCTACCAGGGCTTCGTCAGCGTCGAACTCGAGGACGAGAACTTCAACGGCACGGAAGACGGCGAGAAGCGCGGCCTGATCGCCTCCCGCGACTTCCTCGCCGGCGTCTGACGCCTCACCCCGCCCGCCGGGTCTCCACCTCGATCGGCTTGTCCGCCCCGCCGTCGCGGAAGACCACTTCCTCGTCGCCGAAGACGAAGCTCATCTCGTCCGGCCGCCCCAGGCTGGACGCCACGCGCTGCTTGAGCGCCGGGTCCAGGAAGTCGTCCACCACGACCCACGCCCCCTTGCCCGACCGATGCTCCGCCAGCGGCTGCCCCGCCCTCGCCCCCAGCGCTGCCGGCGCCAGGTGCGGCAGCGTCACCACCGTCAGCCCCTGCGGCACGAGTTGCTCCAGCGTCGCCAGACACGCCGGGCTGACCGTCTTGCCCGTCAGGAACACCACCTCCGCACCCTCGTAAAGCTCCCGAGCCGACGCGAGGTGGTCATACACCGCCACGCTCCGCGCCGGGAAGAAGAACCGGAACGGCACCCCCTTGTACCCCTCCGCGTGCCACGTCAGCC
Source organism: Phycisphaeraceae bacterium (assembly GCA_020850375.1). The sequence continues at coordinate 2,196 of JADZET010000442.1, forward strand.
CCGTCGCCGGGATCGTGCCATGGCTGAGCAGGCGCCACAGCCGATGCCACGCCCGCGTCTGCACGTCCGGCAGCAGGTTCGATGCCCCGTAAAGGGTCCCCGTGATGTACCCCTTCCGAGGGACCTGCCCCCAGTCGCTGTCGGGAAAGCGCACAATCACGATCCTCGGCCGGAAGTTCTTCGCCGCGATCTTCGGCGAACGCGGGTTCGCCGGCAGATACTCCTTGATGAATCGTCGCGTCACCTCGCCCCACGGTGACAGCTCTATCGCATCGTCCGCCCCCACACGGTAGAGCGCATCCTTGAAGTTGATGTTCTCCACGTAAGCGAAATCCGCCCCCGTCCAGTGCGAGAACAGCATGGACGACGTCAACTCCTCCGGGGTGTGCCCCGGCCAGCCAGGCGTCACGCTCCACAGGTCCAGGCACGCCCCGTACTGCACGCCGTACTGCCGCACCGCCCCGAGCGTTGTCGCTGCCGCCACCGGCGTGACCGTCTCCTTCATGTACTTGGGCATCGGCGTCATGCCAGCCCGCGCGAACAGACTCATCATCACCGGGAACACCTGCTCCGTCACGACAACCCGGCCGGCGGCGCCGAGTCCCCTGTAGTGCCGTGCAATCATCGCCCGCAGGTTGTGCAGGTTCCCCTCGTACGCCTCCTCCAGGCTCAATCCCTCGGCGTCAAAAAAGTGCGGCCGAAAACCATCGACCTTGCCATACCCGCCCGTCACCCACACCCCGTTGCACGTCCAATGCTCCGCCTCGTCGTAGCACACCCCCTCGAACCCCCGGAAGCCCTCGCACGTCCGCACCCACTCGTCCGTCGGCTGGAAGAAGTGACCGGGCCGCCGGTAGGGGCCGCCCGCGTCCTGCGGCGCCAGCGGCCGTTCCGTGTTCTCCTGGTTGACGATGAACCCCCTGCCCGACGCGTCGGACCACGCCCCGAGCGCCGCGACATCCTCAACCTTCGCCGGCCCGTAGACGTGGTGCATCAGGAACTCGAAGCCCATCGCCTCGATCGCCCGCCGCATCCCCGCGTCCTGGTAGACGTGCCGGGGCTTGCCCGCGTCGTCGACACCCATCACCACCCGGCCGTTGCACTCAAGAGCCATCGCCAACTTCCCGCCTCCCCGGCGTTTGAGGATTACCGGCCGCCGGACGCCATCCGCCCCCGCGCCATCGACGCCGCCAGACGGATCGCCGCCTTCATGCTCCCCGGGTCCGCCACGTTCTTGCCCACGATGTCGAAGGCCGTCCCGTGGTCCACGCTCGTCCGGACAATCGGCAGCCCCAGCGTCACGTTCACCGCCTCCTCAAAACCCAGCAATTTCACGGGAATCAGCCCCTGATCGTGGTACATCGCCACCACCAGGTCATACTTCTTCCCGTGCACCGCCTGGTGAAAAATCGTGTCCGCAGGGAACGGTCCGTGCGCGTCGATCCCGTGGTGCCGGGCCATCTGGATCGCCGGCTCGATCACCCGCTTCTCCTCGTCGCCGAACCGCCCGTTCTCCGACGCATGAGGATTCAGCCCGCACACCGCCACCTTCGGATTGGCGATCCCCATCTTCACGCACGCCTGATGCCCTAGGTCGATCGGGTCGAACACGCAGCCGATCGTTAAGAGATTCCTCACCTCCATCAGCGGCACGTGCACCGTCGCCAACGCCACCATCAATTTCGGTGAGCTGAACATCATCACCACGCGCTTGGCCTTGGTCCGATGGGCCAGAAACTCCGTGTGCCCCGGGAACCGGCAGCCCGCCATCAGCCAGCTCTCCTTGCAGATCGGACCGGTCACCAGCGCGTCGATCCGCGTCGGATCACCGGCCGGCTTCTGCGCCGCCGCCGTCGCGTCCTCCAGGAATCGCAGGCTCGCCTGCCCCCCCTGCTTGCTCGGCCGGGCCACCGACTGGCCCAGCATCGAGTACTCGTCGTAGTCCATCACCACCACGTCATGCACCAACTCAAATCCCGCCCGCGGCGAGTCGTGCTGCAAACGCCACCAGAACGGATCGATCTCCGCCAGGTCAGCCGCGTAGCTGATGATCTCATTCATCCCGAAGATCACGAACCG
>JADZET010000443.1 GCA_020850375.1 Phycisphaeraceae bacterium
ACAAGTTCCCCGAGGGCGACTGGCGGGCGAGCTTCCTGACGCCCGAGCGCATCGCCGAGGCCCAGCCGCACATCGAGGCCTACGAGAAAGAGCTCGACGGGACCTACAAGGACCTGCCGACGCTGGCCCTCAAGTTCATCCTCGCTCACCCGGCGGTCAGCGCGGCCATCCCGGGCATGCGCCGCGTGCCGCACGTCGAGGCCAATGCCCCCGTGAGCGACCTGCCGCCGATCCCCGAGGCCAAACTCCAGAAGCTGCGGAGCCTCAAGTGGCACCACGGCTGGGACTATCCCTGGGCCCAGAAGGCCTGAGCCGAGAACATCATTGCCCCACGTAGAGCCGGGCGCCGTGCGTTCGAATCGGACGCGCAGCGTCCGGCTTTGTTAGTATTCACGCTCTGTTCGTGGGGAGGATGCAGTTCAAGATCAGGGTGATGTATGTCCAACCTCGACGTCCGACGTGCGGAGCTCGACCGACTGCGCAAGGCGCTGCCGGCCAATGACTTTTTCGAGAAGTGGCTGGCCGAGACCGGGGCACTGCCGCCGGACTTCAGCACAATCACGCCCACGCCGCGACTGGAGGACCCGCTGACGGTCGTGCGCGATGGCAAGCCGTATCGCCTGACGGCTCAGGAGTGGCCGACGAGGCGGGCTGAGTTGCGCCAGCTCGTCGAGGACTGGCTGCTGGGCCACGCCCCGCCCCCGGAAATGGCGGCCAACCTGCGGGCCGTGACGCGGAAGGTCCGCCGACGCCACGGCCTCGAGGCCCGCTACGTCTGCCTCGAGTTCGGGCCCGACCACCAGGCCAAACTGCCCTGTGTTCTTGAGCTGCCCGCCGACGCCGCCGGGCCGGTGCCGGTGTTCATCGTTGAGAGCATGTGGTACCGCATGTGGATGCGCAAGCCGCTGCCGCGTCAGATGGGCTTCTGCTTCGTGGCCGCCGGCGATGACTGCCCGGACATGGGACCCGTCGAGCCCGACTGGTCGCGGAAGTTCAGTAAGCTCTTCGGCGACTACGACTGGTCCGCCTTCCGCCGGCGGGGTTGGGCGATGTCGCGCGTGGTCGACTGGCTCGTCACCCTTCCGGAGATCGACGCCAATCGCATCTACGCCGGCGGCCACTCGCGTAGCGCCAAGCAGGCCACGACCGCCGCCGCCTTCGACGACCGCATCGCTGGCGTAATCGCTTCCTCGCCCGGCTCGGGCGGATCGATGCCCTACCGCTACTGTGACCAGTCGGTCTTCGGCGAGTCGGTCGAGATCCTCACCCAGGCCTACCCGGAATGGGTCCACATGGGCGTGCGGTTCTTCGCGGGGCGTGAGCACTTGTTGCCGGCTGACAGTCACTATCTCTACGCCCTCATGGCCCCGCGGCCGGTGATGATGAGCACGGCCTTCTACGACTGGGTCGAGAGCACTTGGGCCGTCGAGCAGGTCTACAAGACGATCCAGCCGATCTACGCCATGCTCGGCAAGCCCGACAACCTGGCCCTGCGCTACCGGCCGCACCAGCACGGCTGGAAGCGTGAGACGTGCGAGGCATTCACGGAGTTCCTCACCCGCGTGTCGCGCGGCGAAGCCCCCGCACGGCGATGGGCGTTCAAGGACGCCGCGTTCCATGACTGGGACTACGACCGTTGGCTCGCTCGCAATCCTGCGATCGCGCCGCCGGCCAAGGAGACGACGGCGACGCAGAGGGTCCAATGGCTGCTGGGCGATGGGCCGGCGTTCACCCTCATGCCCGTGCAGATCGGCCAAGGCGAGTCGGACTTCGAGGAGAAGATCAACGTCCGCAACTGGCCCGATCCGCCGCAGCGCGTGCGGTGTCGGTTCGGCCAGCATGTCAACGGTCAGCTCTATTTCCCTACGAAATCCGCCAACGGCGACGCATCGCTGCGGGGCAAGCTTCCGGGGGTGGTGTTCCTGGCGCCGTTCGCCTGCGCCAACGGCTACACGGGCAGCTACCGAAGCGGCGACATCGCACACATGCGGCTGCTCAAGAGCGGCTGCGTGCTGCTGGCCTTTGATCCCCTGGGCACGGGCACGCGGCAGAGCGACCGTCGCGGCTTCTATGATCGCAACGCGGCCTGGAGCCTGATGGGCCGGATGGTCCAGGACGCTCGCCACGCGGTGGACGTCCTGCTGGCGACCCCGGAAGTGGACCCCCGGAAGGTTTACTTGGTGGGCTATGCGATGGGGGGAATGACGGCCCTTCTGGCCTCAACGCTCGACCAGCGCGTCAGCGGCGTCGTGAGCATCGCGGGATTCACCCCCTTCCGGGGCGACGATCCGACGAGCCCGACCGGCGGTGTCTGGCGGTGGAGTCACCTCTATGGCTGGCTGCCAAGATTGGGCGCGTTCGCCGAGGGGCGAGAGCGTGAAAGCCCCGTGGATTTCGACGAGATTCTCGCCTCGATGGCGTCTCGGCCGACGCTGATCATCGCGCCGCAGCGCGATCGGCATGCCATCCACGCTGACGTCGTCGCGGCTGTGGATCATGCACGCCACGCCGGGGCAAACGTCACGCTACATGAGCCCGACGAGTGGAACCGCCTGACAGATCCGATCCTGGACGACGTGGTGACGTGGATCAAGGGGCAATGAAAAAGCCCGGGCATGTCTGCCCGGGCCTTGCATTGTCGCACAACACTTCCGGGGGCGGGGGGATCACTTCTTGACGGGTTTTTCCATCAGGTCCGTCTCGGTCACGCGCTTGGTGCGCGGGTCGATGCGAAGCGTCTTGGCCTCGAACGGTTTGAGGGCGACCTTCTGCCGCAGGCCCAAGGCGGGGATGGTCAAAGTCACCTTCCGGGGGCGGGGGGCGCCGGTGGGCTCGAAGAGGCGGACGATCAGGTCCTTGCCGCGCGTTGAGGGCGTCAGGGAGTTCTGCTTCAGGGCCGTCAGCTGCACCACGGCGTCGTCGACGATCGGGCCGGCCTTGGGCTTGGGGCCCTGACCGGAGGGGTTGAACGACAACGCGAAGGGCTTCTCGTTGTGGTGCAGTGCCTCGTTCGAGACGGCACTCAACCGTTTGGCGATCGGGCCGGCGTTGACGAAGAAGCGGAAGATGCGTTCGCCCTGATCGATGCGGGCGGTCAGGCGATCCTGCGGAAGCACCACGCGGTTGGGCAGCGGGTGTGCGGCATAACCGGCCGATCGCATCAGCGACAGGCGGAGCTCCTTGCCGTCGAAGTCCGAGCCATAACTACCCTCGTTGATGACGGTCATCGCCATCTTGCCGGGCTGGCTGAACACGGTGACCCACTTCTGGGCCACCGCCTCATCGCCGTTCTCCGGGAGCGGGCCGTGGCCGAAGGCGGTCTCGCCGTAGAACTTCGGCTGCGAGGCGAGCGCCTTGCCCAGCGGCAGGGAGAGCTTGAGCATGCGGTCCTTCTCTTCCCAGAAGACGCGCAGCTCGACCTCGACCTCCGTGCCGAAGCGCGGGAGCTTGTAGCGCTGGCAGATGCGGGAGTCGCCGTACTTGAGCGTCACCTCCACCACGGAGCGGACGTCGCCATCCTCGACCACGCGCACGGCCGGCAGGCTCTTGAGGTGCGCCAGCCCGCTGAACACAGCCGATTCCTTGGCGGACATGAGCGAGAACCCGCCGATCTTCTTGCGGAAGCTCCGCACCTCCATGCCCCAGGGGTCGCTGTCGTCGGCGATGACGATCGGCCGGAACGCCCCCGCCCCGGGAAGAGTGACGTCCTGGCCGTTGACGCGCCACTTCTCGACCAGGCCCGTCCGGGTGCTGATGACGAATTCGAGCCCGTCCTTGTTGGCAAAGCGGATCTTGCCGCCGCGGTTCTTGAGCCTGACATCAGGCTTCTTCTTGAGCTCCTCGTAGACGCAGTTGAAGCGGTTCATCTGGCTGGGCGCGAGCGTGGCCCTGAAGACCACGTGCTTGCGCCAGTCCAGCGGCAGGTTTGACAGCTCGTGCTCGATCTGCGTCGGGAGCTTCTTGCCCGCCGCATCGGTGACATGCGGGTAGGAGAAGACGTTGCCCCATCCCTGGTCAGCCAATTGCATCTCCACCTCGACGGTGGCATCGACGGGCTGAGCCATGGGGTTGTAGACGAGGATGGGGAACTCGCCGGGCTTGGCCTTGGGCTGGCCGCTGGCCAGGGCGAAGAAGGCTCGCGTCTTGACCCGGCTGAGGATCTCCAGGCCATGATTCATCATCCGCAGGGCCATCTCCTCGACCGGCTGGATGGATGACCCGGGCAGGATGTCGTGGAACTGGGCGAAGAGCAGGTCACGCTCCGCCTGGGCCAATTCGGCCGAGGCGTCGGGCATCAGGCCCTGGATCGTCGCCGCCGTCGCCATCTTCTCCGTGGAGAACAGCTCGTTCTCCAGACGGCGGTAGGTCTGTTTGATGCGGACCATCGAGGTGTAGCATCCGACGGCGAACGGCCGCAGGTCTTTCGTCACCTCCGGGATGTCCTTGAACTTCTTGCGGACCTCCTTGAAGTAGGCCTCGGGAGTAGAGTGCAGGACCTCGAAGCCGTGTTTTTCCTTCATGAACTTGGCGATGGCCCGCAGATCCTGGCGAGAGGGGCCGCCGCCGTGGTCGCCGACGCCCCAGAGGATGTAGGCGCAGGGCTGGTCCTTGTAGGTCGGCAGCAGGCCCTTGAACTTCTCGACGGCCTTGCTCAGCGGCGAGTTGTACATCATGCGGGCCCGGCCGCCCAGGATTTTCGAGCCGTCGTAGCCGACCCAGTGGTAGTTGTCGGCCGGGAGGGAGCACTTGTCCAGCGGCGGCCGGCAGTACATGTAGGAGTCGAATCCGCTCTTGGCCATGATCTGCACCAGGCCGCGTGAATGGCCGAAGGAGTCGAAGTTGATGGCCGTCGTCGGCTCGGCGCCGAAATGCTGCTTGAAATAGCGCCGACCGTAGAGCAAGGAGCGCAGGTAGGCCTCGCCGCTGGGCATGTTGCAGTCGGGCTGGAGGAACCAGCCGCCCATGATGTGCCACTTGCCCTGGCGGACGAGCTTCTGGATACGTTTGAACAGGGCCGGCTCATACTCCTGGACCCACTCGTAGAGGACAGCCTCGTTGTGGTTGAAGATGAAGCCGGGGAACTCCTCGCACAAGTCGGCCGCGGTGCGGAATGTCGAGATGGCCTCGGCCGCGCCCTCCTGCCACTCCCAGAGCCAGACGGGGTCGAGGTGGGCGTTGCAGACGAGGTGGATCGTGGTCTTGGACATGAGCGTAAGACTCCGGGTGTGGGCCATCCGCCGGTCGGCGCGAGCGTCGATGCGTCATCCAGGCGGGGGGCGATAGGGAGTTAAAAGGATAACTTCGCCGGCTGGGATCTGCACGGGCTCAGGCAGAGCCAGCGGCACTCTCCGCTTCCGGGGCGGGAGGCGGGTAGGCGATCGACCGCGGCTCCTTCATCACAAAGATGAACCACAGGAACGACGCGAGGCTCAGGGCCACGCAGACGCTCAGGAGCGGCCCCATCCCCCATCGCTCCGCGGCCGCACCACCGATCAACGGGGCGGGGATCATCACCGTCGAGAAGAGCAGGCTGCCGAGCGTGATGTGGGCCAGGCGGTGGTCGTGCGGGCAAGTCTCGAAGAGCAGGTTGTAATGCGAGACGAAACCCGCCGAGGTGCAGATCCCGACGACGAGGTACGCGGCAATGCAGCTCACTTGGCCGGCCGTCAGCAGCACGATCAGCAGGAAGACCACCTGCATGCCCGCCCCGGTCAGCACGGCCAATCGGTGGCCGTGGCGATCACCCAGCCAGCCGAAGAGGAGCGTCGCCACGCCGTGCATGAACGTCTGCCCCGCCCCGGCGGTGACGACGAAGCTCGTCGACAACGCCCCGCCGCGCGGCGAGGTGTAGTTGACCGCGATCAGGGGCAGGACGCACAACCCCATCATGGCCAGGACGCGCCCGACCAGGAACGACCGGAAATTCTCGTCCGCCAGGCTCAGCCGGAAGCGGCTGATCAGGTGAGGCAAGGTGTGCGTGGCGGTGGTCGTCTCCGGCGCGTTCGCCGCCGGGTCGCGGAGGAAGGCGAAGCAGAGGATGGCGACGATCGAGATCAGGCCCGCCGTGATGTAGATCAGCCCGAACACCGGCGGCGTCTGGCTGACGGCCAGGGCCCGCCCGCTGATCACCGCCCCCATCGCCCCGGCCAGCGAGGCGGCGGCGAAGCTGATGCCCATCGCCCGGCCGCGCAGTGTCTGGGGGAACACGCTGGCCATCCACTCCATCCAGACGGACATGATGCTCCCCGTCCCCATGCAGGAGAGGAAGAAGAAGCTGACGAGCATCCAGCGCGTGGCCTTGTCGCCGAGCAGCGGGCCGAACCAGGCGGCCAGGCCCAGCGCGAAATAGAACGGGATGATGAAGGCGAAGTGCCAGAGAATAAGCTGGACTTTCCGCTTGGCGGCGCTGCGGAAGAGGTACATGCCGATCATCTGCGGCAGGACGGTCATGCCGCCCTCGAGGGCGGTGATGGAGCCGATCATCGCCTTGCCGGCCCCGTGGCTCGAAAGCAACAGGGCCAGCACCGTCGTCGGCGTGGCCATGGCCACCTGGAAGCCCCAGAGCCCCTCACCGAGCGTGGTGAAGAAGATGTTGCGGCCGTGAGGCGTCGGGGCAGCGGGCGACGACGCGGACTCGTCCAGGCCGTCGGCTTGCTGAATCTGTGCGACGTCGTTCAAGGCTGGACTCCCGAGCTAACCCTGCCAGGTCTTGAGTGAATCACCCGTGAACGGCACATCGACCTGCCCGGCGATCGTCGCGAACTCGCCGACCTCCGCCTCGGTGAAGATCAGTCCGCCGGCCTTCTGGCTGTTCACGGCCGCGCGGTGCTCGAGTTCGCCGGGCAGCATGGTGCGGCCATCTGGAGGAGAGTTGCCGTGGCCGAGGATATCGGCGACGACGGCCTTGACGTTCTGGGCCTGGTTGCGGCCCTTGGCGAAGGCGCCGCAGTTCAGGGCCTCGGGGTGGATGACCTGGAAGAAGAAGTTCGGCGTGGTCTTCTCGCCGGCCGGGGCGATCTCGGGGCGGCTGCGGATCGTCGGCAGCGAGCCGCCGATCAGGCCGGCGACCAGTTCGTTGATCAGCGACAGGCCGTAGCCCTTGTGAGCGCCGAAGGGCAGCAGGGCCGACACTTGATTGGGGTCGGTCGTCTCACGCCCGGCCTTGTCGACGGCCGCGCCGGGCGGGAGCGGCTTGCCCTCGCGTTTGAACTGCTGGACGCGACCCATGGCCACGGTGCTCGTGGCCCAGTCGATGACGATGGGGAAACCCACGGCTTCCGTGGTCGGGAAGCCCCAGGAGTGTGGATTCGTTCCGAGCGTGGGGAACTTGCCGCCGAAGGGCACGACCTCGGCCAGGGCGGCGGTGCAGTTGGTGTAGGCGATATAGCCCTTCTTGGCGGCCTCCATGACGTATCCGCCGCCCCAGAGGTAGTGGAACGCCTCGTCCACGCTGACCATGCCCACGCCGAACTTGTCGGCGAGCTTGATGCAGGTGTCGATGGCCTCGAAGGCCACGGCCTGGCCGAGCTTCTTGTGGGCGTTCCAACGCTCGGCCGCGGTAAATTTCCCCGGCAGCTTCTCGATCGCCGCTCCGGGGATGCAACCCTTGGCCCTGGGGTTGCCCGAGCCGAAGTGGTCGTCGAGGTGCAGGGCCTTGAGGGCGTTGTGCGTCTTGATGCCGTGGCGGGCGGCCAGCTCACAGAAGCGGGCGGCCTGCCCGGATTCCTCCTCGGTGAAACCACGCTTGCGGTAAGCGGCCTGCACGATGCGATTGTGCAGCTCGGGGGGCATGACCCGGTCCATCGTCGCTGTCCTCCAGGGATGGGGTGAAACCGTAAGTTTATCATCTCCCGCCCGCCCGAGCCTTGACGCGGAGCGGGCGGCGAATCACGATGCTGCGGGTTTCTGATTGTTGCGCACGTCCGGGGGATCGCGCCGTGTGCGGTTCCCACACCCACCGTCCTGGAGATTCCGCCCATGCGAGGCATCGGCATCGTCTTTACCGGCAAGGATCAGCTTGAAGTTCAAGACACGGAGGTCGGCGACCCCAAGCCCGACCAGGTGCTTGTTCAGGCCTCGGCCAGCCTGATCAGCACCGGCACCGAGTGCATCTGCCTGCAGCGCAACTTCGCCCCCGGCACGAACTGGGAGGGCTGGGTCAAGTACCCCTTCCACCCCGGCTACAGCATGGTGGGACAGGTCCTCAAGGTCGGCGACAACGTCAGGACGCTCAAGTCCGGCGACCGCGTGCTGTGCAGCCGTCCGCACGCCCAGTATCACCTGATCTCGGCCGACGATGCCGTGCTCATCCCCGAGGGCGTCAGCGACGCCGAGGCCGCCTGGGGCAAGCTCGCCTACATCACCCAGCACGGCTTTCGGCGCGGCGACATCAAGCTCGGGGAGGTGGCGGTGATCATCGGGGCGGGCCTGCTCGGTCAGCTCGTCACGCAGTACGCGGGCCTCTCCGGTGCGGCCGAGGTGGTCGTGGTGGACACCGTGCCCAAGCGCCTGGAGATGGCGGCGAGTCACGGGGCCACGCGCACGATCTGCAAGCCCATCGACCAGGTCCAGGACGACCTCAAGGCCATCACCGGCGGGGCCATGGCCGACGTGGTCTTCGATGTCACCGGCCACTGGAGCGTCCTGCCCAAGGCCCTGGAGTTGCTCCGTCGATTCGGCCGACTGGTCATCGTCGGCGACACCGGCGAGCCGGAGAAGCAGCATCTGATCCACGCCGTGCTGGGACGCGACCTGACCATCATGGGTGCCCACGACGTCAACTCACCGCGGCAGGCCACCGACTTCACCCCCTGGTCCCAGCAGGCGATGACCGGCCTCTTCTACCGATATCTCGCCCAGGGCCGGATGCGCGTGGGCGACCTGATCACGCACACCTATCGTCCCACGCAGGCGGCTGAAGCCTACGGGCTGCTGACCCAACGCCGCGCCGAGGCCATGGGCGTCATCTTTGACTGGCGGAGCATGTAGACATGAAGTCCCTCGAGATCCTCTTCACCGGGCCGAACCAGGTAGGACACCGCGAGGTCGAGATCGGCAGTCCCGGGCCGGACGACCTGTTGGTCCAAACAACCTGCTCGCTGATCAGCACCGGCACCGAGTGCATCTGCCTGCGCGGGCAGTTCGAGCCCGGCACGAGCTATGCGGGCTGGGTGAAGTACCCGTTCCAGCCCGGCTACAGCCTGGTCGGGCGCGTGATTAAGGTCGGCTCGAACGTGAAGGATTTCAAGGAAGGCGACCGGGTGACCTGCCCAGCCAAGCACGGTCAGTACGCCCTGACCCATGCCGGCCAGGCCCGGCCGATCCCCGACGGCGTCAGCGACGAGGAGGCGAGTTGGGCCACGCTCGCATACATCACCCAGCACGGCTTCCGCAAGGCCAAGCTGCGCCTCGGCGAGACGGTCGTGGTCGTCGGCGTCGGCATGCTCGGGCAATTGATCGTGCAGTACGCCCGCGCCGCCGGGGCGGGCGAGGTGATCGCCGTCGACACGGCCGCATCCCGGCTGGCCATGGCGGCCGCCCACGGCGCCACGGCGACGATCCAAAAACCCGTGGCCGAAACGGTCGATGAGATCAGACGGATCAACGCCGGGCGGCTGGCGGACGTCGTCTTCGACATGACCGGCCACCCCGACGTCTTCGCCGCCGCGCTCAAGCTCCCCCGGCGGTTCGGCAAGATGGTGCTGATCGGCGACGTCGCCTCGCCGGCCCAGCAGCGGATGGCCCAGGACCTGATCATGCGGGACATCACCCTCGTCGGCTCGCACGCGACCAACCCCACGCCCGCACCCGGCGACTGGGCCGGCCACTGGTCGCAGAACAACATGGTCTGCCTCTTCTTCCGCCTGCTGCTCCGCCGGCAGATGCGCGTCGCCGATCTGGTGACGCACCGCTTCGACCCCCAGGACGCGGCCCAGGCCTTCGATCTGCTGATGCAGCGACGGGCGGAGGCGATGGGCGTGGTGTTCAGCTGGATCAAGCCGTAGGAACCAGGCATGGAACGCTCGAGCTCATCCTTGCGCCGGGACGATCAGGCCCTCTCAGCCCTGCTGACGGGCCCGGTGCTGGGCAACATCTCGCGTCTCGGCCGCGGCGGTTCGGAGCAGCCGGCGGTGCTCACCGGCGGGCCGACGACGGGCCGGGCCACCCGCCGCAAGCGGTTCCCGAGGGTCGATTTCTACGGCAATGAGATCATGGCCTGCGGTCTGGCGGGGCACCGTCATTCCTGGCCCGAACTGGCCACGGTGCTCTGCGGCCGGGTGCACGTCGGGATCGACCGGCGAGTCTACGAAGCGCGGCCGGGCGACTGGCTGCTCCTGCGGTCCGGGGTGGTTCACGGGGAATGTTGCCTGCCCTCAGGGACGCCTTACGACCTGTTCTGGTTTGTGTGCCAGCATGATCACCTGCGCATCCACGCGACGCGGTACAGCCCGGCGAACGGCTATGAGGTGCTCTGCACCGCCGAGATGGCCCGACCGGGTCCGGCCCTGATGACCGAGCTGACGCGGCTGTGCGATGAGCCCTGGAAGCCCTCGACCGAGGCGCGTCAGCGGCTGCTCCTGCTGGTGACGTACATCCTCGAGACGTTCCAGTCCGCCAGCCGGATCGCGGACATCACGGATCAACCCCCCGAACCCCTGCACCGAGGGATGCAGTGGCACCCATTGGTGGCCGAGGTCCGCGCCATGGTCGAGCGGAGTGTCCGTCGGCCGCCCTCGCTGGTCGAGCTGGCCAACGCCGTGGGGCTGAGCCCTAACTATCTCTCGAGCCTCTTCCATCAGCAGACCGGGAGGACGCTGCACCGCTTCATCGACGAGCACCGCATCGGCCTGGCCCAGCGCCTGCTCGCGGGTGAGGTGATCGCCTCCGCCCCCCTGCCGCCCGCCCCGGCCTCCGCATCGACCCGGGCCAGGGCGAAACACGCCCCGGCCGCTGGGCCGCCGAGCGTTAAGGCCGTCGCCTACGCCATGGGCTTCTCCGACCCCTACCACTTCAGCAAGGTCTTCCGCCGCGTCACCGGCATGAGCCCCTCGGCCTATCGCAACCGGCGGCTTCACGCCGGCCTGAACGGCCCGTCTCACGATCAACGTGGACGCAAGGCCAGGAACGCCTGATCCGAGAAAGTTGGACATCCCTTCGTTGCTCGGGACATGGCGGGCCTCCGGCTCATGTGCCATATTTCACACAGACCCCAGCGGATGAGCCTTCGTTGCACCGGTTCCGACGACATCCGCCACCCATCCGTTGACGCGGAGCACAAGCATGACCACCACGACCGGCCTGGCCGTCCTTGGCGGGCCCAAGACCGTCACCGAGTCCTCGCCGCCCTGGCCCTACTTCGCGGACGACGAGATCGAGTTCGTGCGTCAGGCCATGGTCGAAATGCGCTCCGACGCCACGCTGGCGTGCACCGCCTGGGGTGGCGGCTGGTCCGAAAAGCTCGAGCGCAGAATGGCCGACGCCATGGGCCGCAAGTTCGGCATCGGCGCCTGCGGCGGTGGGCCCGCGCTGCACATCGCGTGTATGGCCGCGGGAATCGAGATGGGCGACGAGGTCATCACCACCCCCTACTCCTGGGGCCAGACGGTCGCCTGTATCCTTCAGGCCGGCGGCGTGCCCGTCTTCGCCGACATCGACCCGTGCACGCTCC
>JADZET010000444.1 GCA_020850375.1 Phycisphaeraceae bacterium
GCCACGACGGTCATCGGCGGTCTGGTGGTGATCGGGCTGCGCGGGGTCGAGTGGGCGCGCTGGGGCGGGCCTCGCATGTTCAACGTGCCTACCGCGCCGACGACATCGGCCCTGACGTCGAAGTCGGTGCCGGTCCGAACCGCCCCGGCGACCGATCCCGAGGCGGGAGCGGCGGCCTTCGCCCGGACGTGCGCCTCATGCCACGGGAGCAAGGGCCAGGGCGTCGCGGGCGTGGCGCCGGCCCTCAAGCCCAGCGATTTTGTGCATCAATCCAGCGTCAGCCAGCTCACCGCCCTGATCACTCTCGGACGGCAGCCGAACGACCCCGCCTCAAAGACGGGCAGGATGATGCCCGCCAGGGGGGGAAATCCGTTCCTCAGCGACGCCGACATCGCCAATATCGTCGATTTCCTGCGATTGGAGTCTGACGCTGACAAGACCGTTGCGGGCGATGCGCAGGAGCCGCCGGCCGCGGCCGACGTGCCACACTGGGTGGTCCCGCCGCCGCCGGCCGGTCCGGCGGGCCTGTCGCCCGCATTTGCTCCGCACCCACCCGTTGAGCCCATGCCGACCGAGGTGCGACTGCTCCAGCCGTCGGTGTCCGAGCGGGCCATGGCCCCCATGGCCGCGGCGCTCAGCGGCACGCATGGGATGTTGGTATTGATCGGTATCGGCCTGATGGCCGCGGTGATGGGGCACGCCTACCTCGATCCCTCGGAGGCTCGGGCGCAAGTCCTGGCTCGATTCAGCCGGCTCTATTGGCTGGGGCTTGTCCTGACCTGGGGAATGATCTTTCCGCTGCTCTACCTCGTGTAACGGCCGTCCGCTATGCCGCGACAGACGTCCATCCTCGACCACGCAACGCCGCGCCAGACGGCGTCCCCGTTCCGCACGAACGGTATGCATCAGACCCCGTTGCTGGATCGCTGCCAGCGACGCATCACCTACCTGCGGCTCTCGCTGACCGAGGCCTGTGCGATGCGCTGCGTCTACTGCCGACCGCGTCGGCACGGCGTCGCGGCGGATCGTCCGATGCTCAACGTGCATGAGATCGGTCGACTGGTCGAACACCTGGCGGCATGTCACGGCCTGCGCAAAGTCCGCCTGACCGGCGGCGACCCGACCAGCCGGCCCGATCTGACGGCGATCATCGAGCGCCTCGCCTCCGTGCCGGGGATCGAGGACCTGGCCATGACCACGCACGGCCTGACGCTGGCCGGCCACGCGGCCGAGTATGCCCGCGCGGGGCTGCGGCGAGTCAACGTGTCGCTCGACACACTGGATCCAGATCGGTTCGAGAAGATGACCGGCGTGGACGGCTTGACCAAGGTGCTTGCGGGCCTGGACGCCGCGGAGTCCGCGAGGCTGGGCCCGATCCGGATCAACACCGTGGTTGTGCGCGGTCAGAACGACGGCGACCTGGTCGATCTGGTGCGCTGGTCCGCCCGTCGCTGCTGGGACATCCGCTTCATCGAACTGATGCCCATGGGGCCGCTGGCGGCTCAGTGGTCCGAGCGCTACGTGCCCGAGGCGGAAATGCGTCGCCGCCTCGACTCGGTCGTCAGACGTTGGGAGCCGATCGATCAAGGTCATGACGCCGCCCGGCGGTACCGCGTGACGCTCGAGGACGGTTCGACGACGACGCTGGGCTTCATCACCCCTATGAGCTGTAACTTCTGCGCCGCGTGCAATCGCATCCGCATCGCCGGCGACGGCACGCTTTACCCCTGCCTGATGGATCGCCCCGGCCCGAGCCTGCTGCCCGCTCTGCGTCCGTGCTTCGACGCGCGGGCGCTGGATCGGCTGCTTGAGGAAGGGCTCGCGAAGAAGCAACCCGAACACCCCGCCCAGGGCCACGCCATGATGGTCCAGCTAGGAGGTTGACCATGCCCCGACACGCCGAACCCGCATCACCCGCCGGCCGGCCCGGCAAACTGCCCGGACCGTTCAGGGCGTTCGTCGAGAAATTCCCACTCCTGGGTCAGGCACACGAGTCGGTGGCCCGGGCCGTCGAGGCCGCTGGGCCGCTGGACCGTAAGACACTCGAACTGGTCAAGATCGGCATCTGCTTGGGCGCGGGGCTGGAATCCGCCCTGCGGTCGCACGTCCGCCGGGCGGCGAAGGCGGGAGCCGATATCGCCGAGGTCGAGCAGGCAATCCTGCTGGGGATGAACACCTGCGGCCTGCCCCGCACCGTCGCCGCCTGGACCTGGGCCCATCAGCAGTTCGATCGTGACCGGGATGAATCCGAGGAAGCGCCATGACGCTTGACGTCCAACTCTTCGGTCCGCTGGCCGAGGCCGCCTCGGGGCGCGTCCTGCGCCTCGACCTGTCCGGCGTCGCCACCATTAACGCCGCACGGGTGATGGCACGTATCGCCGAAGTCCATCCCCGGCTGCGGCCCATGCTCGCCGGCGCCAGGCTGGCGGTGAACTGCCAGTATGCCGGCCCCGAGGACCCGATCCTGGAATCGGATCAACTGGCGTTGATCGCCATGGTCGGTGGCGGATGAACATTCACGTCTCCATCACGGACGGTTCCCTGCCTCCGTCGTCCGCGCGACGCGATTATGACGCCGGCGCTGTGCTCTACTTCGAGGGCGTGGTCCGGCCTACGGAGGACGGTCAGCCCCTCGAGGCCCTCGATTACGAGGTCTACGAACCGATGGCCCGGCGAACGCTCGCGCAGTTGGCCGAGCAGGCCGGTCAGCGGTTCAAGCTGCTGTCCGTGGAGGTCGAGCACAGCCGGGGCAAGGTGTCGGCCGGGGCATGTTCGTTCCGCCTGTGCGTCGCGTCGTCGCATCGGGCCGAGGCGATCGAAGCCACGGCCTGGTTCATCGACCGCATGAAGCAAGACGTGCCGATCTGGAAACGACCGATTCGTGCCGTCGCGCGGGAGGTTGCATCACCATGAGCACCGCGGCCCATCGACCACCCGCAGCCTCTTTGATGCACCACGACACCGCGACGGCCGCGCTGTGCGAACTCGTCACGCCCGTCCCGAGGCAGTCCGTGGCGTGCTCCCAGGCCGCCGGCCTTGTCCTGGCCGAGCCGATCCTGCTGGACCGTCCCAGCCCGGCATGCGACGTGAGCGCCATGGATGGCTACGCGGTGCATATGGCGGATCTGACGCTCCAGGTTCTGCCGGTTCACGGCGAGGTCGAGCCCGGCGTGCCCGCCGAGGCCATGCGGCCGGGGGCGGCCGTCCGCGTCTTTACGGGGGCCATGATCCCCGCCCAGACCCAGGCGGTCATTCCCCGGGAAGAAGTGATCGAACTCGATGGCGCAATCCGCCTGCCGCCCGGGCAGGAAGTGCGCACCGGCCAGCACATCCGCCGGCGGGGCGAGAACGGTCTTGCCGGACGGGTGGTGATCGAGGCGGGCCGAGTCCTGGCCTCGCCGATGCTCGCGGCCGTCGCTTCCTGCGGGCGGGCGAGCATCCGTGTTCACCGTCCCCTGCGTGTCGGCATCCTGGTCACCGGTGGGGAGGTTTTGGACGTGCACGCCACGCCCGAACCCTGGCAACTGCGCGACGGCAACGGTCCGGCGCTTGCGGGGCTGTTAACCGGCCCGGTCTGGTTGGCGCCGCTGCCTCCGCGCCACGTTCCTGACGAACCCGCAGCCATCACCCAAGCCGTCACCGAACTGCTCGAACAGTGTGATGCCCTGCTGCTGACCGGCGGTGTCTCGGCCGGCGATCACGATCACGTCCCGGCAGTGCTCCGCGAGCTGGGGCTGAGGATCGTCTTCCACCGCCTGGCGATCCGCCCAGGCAAGCCCATGCTCGGAGCGGTCGATGCCGTTGGGCGGCCGGTTCTCGCACTGCCGGGCAACCCCGTGTCCGTCATGGTCACGGCAAGACGATTGGCCATGGCGGCCCTGCGCCGCAGGGCAGGGCTGGCTCGGACGCAGCCGATGGCGGAGATTGTCGAGGTTGCCGATGACTCGCCCGCGCCTGCGAAGCTCACCTGGTTTCCTCTCATCAGGTTCACGGCCCCGGGTCGGGCGTGCCTGGCGGCAGGCATGGGGTCGGGCGACTGGGTCTCCGCCGCCGCAAGCGAAGGGTTCATCGAAGTTCCGCCCAGCGAGCCGGCCCGCGGATCAAGACGCCTGTACCGATGGACCCTTTGCGAATGAGGATGCTGCTCATGCCCAAGGCGGATCTGACCCATCTCGACGCTCACGGCGCCGCCCGCATGGTTCACGTCGGAGGCAAGCCCATCACATCTAGGCGAGCCGTCGCCGTGGGCTTCGTACGCTGCAGCGCCGAACTGGTCGCCCGCCTCCGCCAGGACGGCATTGGCAAGGGCGACATGCTCCAGGTCGCGCGTCTCGCGGGCATCCAGGCCGCCAAACGCACCGATGAACTGATCCCGCTCTGCCACACGTTGCCGATGGACGGCGTGCGCGTGGACCTGGCCGTGGAAGACGCTGGCGTGAGCATCCGAGCCGAGGCCCGCGCCGCCTGGAAGACGGGCGTGGAGATGGAGGCCCTGACCGCCGTGGCCGTCGCCGCCCTGACGGTCATCGACATGGGCAAGGCCGTGGATAAAGGCATGGTGATCGAGGGCGTGCGTGTGGTCGAAAAATCCGGGGGCAGGAGCGGGACCTACCGGGCGGAAGGGGAGCGGCAATGACAAGCTGTCCTCGCGTGGCCGTGCTGACGCTCAGCGACCGCTGCTCACGGGGCGAATCGGTGGATACCTCCGGGCCGGCGTTGGCCGAAACGCTTCGACAACGTCTCGGCGCGGAAATGGTGCGGCATGACTGCCTGCCGGATGATCGGGCGCTGATCGCCAAGACGCTGCGCGGCTGGGCGGATGACCCCGCGGCGCCGGACCTGATCCTGACCACCGGAGGCACGGGCCTGGCCCCTCGTGACGTTACGCCCGAGGCCACGCTCGAGGTGCTCGAACGCCGGCACAGCGGGCTGATGGAGCTGATTCGGCGGCGTTGTTACGAGAAGACGCCTCGGGCGTACTTGTCGCGCGGAGAGGCGGGCGTACGCGGGCGCACCCTGATCATCAACCTGCCCGGCTCACGGCGCGGGGCGGTCGAATCACTCGAGGCTCTGCTGGACATCCTGCCGCACGCCATCGAGACCTTGCGCGGCGAGGTCCAGGATGACGGCCGGCCCGAGGCGGTCGCCGTGACGGGCAAGGTCGTGCGACACGAGGAGGGGCGATGATGGCCTCGGTGGGACTCGTCTTGGCGGTGTTTGTCGTGGCCGGCCTCTACGCAAGCGTGGGGCACGGCGGCGCATCGGGCTATCTTGCGCTGCTGGCGCTGGCGGGCCAGCCGCCGGCGACGATCCGGCCCACGGCCCTGCTGCTGAACGTGCTGGTCTCCACCATCGCCCTGTTCCGCTTCGCGGGTCAGGGGCATTTCCGCTGGTCGATCCTCGTCCCCTTCGCCGCCACGGCCGTGCCCTGCGCGTTCCTGGCCGGGTGGTGGTGGTCGCTCGACCCGCGGTACTACCGGGCGATGCTGGCCCTTGTCTTGGTCTACGCGGCCTGGCGGTTGGTCCTCGTCAACGCCGCGCCCTCGGAGCCGATCCGGGCGATTCCTTGGCGATGGGCATTGCCGCTGGGTGCGGCCATCGGCTTGGTCTCGGGGCTCATCGGCGTCGGCGGGGGCATCTTCCTCAGCCCGCTGCTGATCATCTTCAACTGGGCCACGCCGCGTCAGACCGCGGCCGTCTCCGCGGCGTTCATCCTGCTCAGTTCCGTCGCCGGTCTGGCGGGGCTGCTGCTTCAGCCCGGCCCGCTGGGGATCGAGCCCGGCCCCTTCGCCGCCCTCGCTGTCGCAGCGGTCCTTGGCGGGTTGACCGGCTCGACCCTGGGGGCGTCCCGCTTCGACGCGATCCTTCTACGCCGCGTGCTGGCCGCGGTCCTGGTGGTAGCGGTGCTCAAGATGTTGGTCTAGCCGCGCAAGCCCGACGCCCAGCGCGACCCGCGAAAGGACGGGCATGAACCTCCGACAGATTCCCGCCTACATCCTCGCCGGCGGACGAAGCTCTCGCTTCGGCAGTGACAAGGCCCGGGCCTTGTTTCAGGGGCAACCTCTGATCGCACGCCAGGCGACTCTGTTGTTGTCCCAGGTCGATCGCGTGATCGTCGTGGCACGCCTGGCCGGCCAGTATCAGGATCTGGGCCTGACTACCGTGGCTGATCTTCAGCCCGACCAGGGCCCGGTCGGCGGTCTGCGGACGGCGCTGCGGCATCGCGGCCAAGAGAGGGGCGAGGGCTGGATGGTGTTGACCTGTTGCGACCTGGTCATCCTCCGACCCGCGTGGCTGACGGCCTTGTGCGACGGGGCTCAGGATCGCCCGGGCCTCGACGCCATTGTATTCCGTGACCAGCGATGGCAACCGTTTCCCGGCCTCTACCACACCCGGCTGCTCGAGCGAGCCGACGTCCGGTGTTGCTCCTCTCTCCAACACGCGCTGGGCGCAGCCCATGTCCATCCCCTGGCCATCCCGTCGGACTGGCCCGCGAGCCCGCAGGCGAACACCCGCGAGGCTCTTGGGCGAATGGAGTCTGATGCCGAGCTGCAACGAGGCGTCTAGAGCATTCCCAATCCGCCAAAGAGACGTTCGGCTGAAAGCCGCCCGTTCCGGCCGTGAAATGCGACATTAGGAAGTCTCTGCGGGAGCGCAATTAAGCCAAAAGCCCCGCGTTCGCGGGGCTTTGTGGATCGATACGGCTCGCTCGCCGGATCTAGACTTGCCTGAAAGCGGTGTGCGATCAGGGATACATCAATTCGTCTCTCAAACGGGGTTGTTGGTGGCAGATGTGTCAGACGCCAAGCTTAGATGGGAATCTGCAAGTCTTTTGTTTGCGGCTCGTTACATCCATGTAGGAGAAAGTGCCCTGACATGGCAGGGTTGCTGATCGCCGAACGGCTGTACCGGAAGACTAAGAGGCCTCTTCTAACGCCAGCGACAAACCCAAGCATGCTGCTTGGTCATTGTGATGATGATCCAAACGGATGATCAGACCGGGCTCCGGGGAATGCTCGATCTGGAGAAGGAATCTGGCTGACTGACTCTCCTGTCGGTGTGCCCCTAGCAGGCGGCCTGCTCGCGACAGGTGAGGCCGCCACCGCGTTCGGTAGCTCACGGCGTGGCGGACCACGGTCCGGCCGGATGAATCGAGCACCGTGACGTCAAGATGTCCGGCCATCCGCCGGCCGAGCGGCGAACTGAAACGAATCTGGCCCGACACGGTCATGCTGTTCTCGGTTGGCACAATGGTGACGTGCTGAAAGTCAGCGTGCTCTGACGGAACTTTCTCGATGGCGACGGGCGCGGCATCGGTGAGGTTCCACGGCCTGGCGGCACACCCCGCGCCAATCGTGGTCAGGGCCAGCAGACACAGCCAGGCGCTACTGTTTCTCATGGTTTGCTCTCTTTCTTCGGTGTTTGTCCAACGATGCGGTAGATGGCCGGCAGAACGACCAGGGTCAGCGCGGTGCTGGAGATCAGGCCCCCGATGACGACCGTGGCCAGGGGGCGTTGCACCTCCGCGCCCGTGCCCGTGGCCAGGGCCATGGGGACGAAGCCCAGCGACGCGACGAGCGCGGTCATGAGCACGGGGCGCAGACGGGTGACCGCCCCGCGCTCGATCGCCTCCTCGAGGGGGACGCCATCGCGGCAGAGCTGGTTAATGAACGTGATCATCACCAGGCCGTTGAGCACCGCCACGCCCGAGAGAGCGATGAACCCCACCCCCGCCGAGATGGAAAAGGGCATGCCACGCAGCCACAGGGCCAGGATGCCGCCGGTCAGCGCCAGCGGCACGCCGGTGAAGACGATCAGGGCGTGCTTGACGGAATTGAACGTGCCGAACAGCAGCAGGAAGATCAGGAAGAAGCAGACCGGCACGACGATCGCCAGCCGCTGGCGGGCGGCGATGAGGTTCTCGAACTGCCCGCCCCAGTCCATCCAGTAGCCGGCGGGGATCGTCACCTCCCGCTCCAGGCGTTCGCGGGCCTCGGCCACGAACGAGCCGATGTCGCGCCCGCGAACGTTGGCCTGGACGACCACACGCCGCTTGCCGTTCTCCCGGCTGACCTGGTTGATGCCCTCGGCGATCTCGAGTCGGGCGATCGATCCCAGCGGCATGAAGCCCGGGCGATCCTCCCCGCCCCCACTTCCGAGGCGCCCTCCCGACGCGAAACGGATGTCGGTGGCCTGACCCTCGTCGCGCGGCAGCGGGATCGGCAGTTGCCGCAGGGCCGTCATGTCCCGCCGGATGTCATCGGGCAGACGCACCACCAGTTCGAACCGACGGTCGCCCTCGAAGACCATCCCCGCCTCGCGCCCGCCGACGGCTACGGCGATCACGTCCTGGACGTCGGCGATGCTCAGCCCGTGCCGGGCGATGGACGCGCGGTCGATCTCGATGTTCATCACCGGCAGGCCCTCGGTCTGCTCGGCCTTGACGTCGGCGGCCCCCGGGATGCCGCGGAGCACGTCGGCGATCGTCTCGGCGGTGGGGGTGAGCTTCTCGAAATCGTCGCCGTAGAGCTTGACCGCTACGTCGCTGCGGATGCCGGCGATCAGCTCGTTGAAGCGCATCTGGATGGGCTGGGTCCACTCGTAGTTGTTGCCCGGCACGTGCTCGAGGGCCTCCTCCATCCGCTGGATCAGTTCGGCCTTGCTCTGGCGGGGGTTGGGCCACTCGTCGTGCGGCCGAAGGATCACGAACGTGTCGGAGATGCTAGGAGGCATGGGGTCGGCCGCCATCTCGGCGGTGCCGGTCTTCGAGAAGACGACAGCCACCTCCGGGAACCGGCTGAGCGTCTTCTCGACCTCGAGTTGCATCTCGGTGGATTGTGTGAGGCTGGTGCTGGGGATGCGGATGGCCTGGACGGCGATGTTCTTCTCGTCGAGCGTCGGGACAAACTCCTGGCCCAGCCGTGTGAACAGGGCCAGGGAGAGCAGGAACATCGCCACCGCCACGCCGACCGTCGCGTAGCGCAGACGCAGGGCCCACCGCACCGTCGGTACATAGGCCGCCTTGACCCCGCGGACGATCAGGTTCTCTTTCTCTTTGACCCTGCCGGTGATCCCCAGGGCGACCATCGCCGGCACGAAGGTCATCGACAGCACAAAGGCCGCGACCAGGGCGAAGATGACCGTCATGGCCATCGGATGGAACATCTTGCCCTCGGTGCCCGTCAGCGCCAGGACGGGCAGGTAGACCGTGATGATGATCGCCTGCCCGAAGGCCGAGGGCTTGATCATCTCCTTGCTGGCGTCCCGGACCTCTTCCAGTCGCTCGGACAGCGTCAGCACGCGGCCGAGGTGGTGTTGCCTCTCGGCCAGCCGACGCAGGCAGTTCTCCACGATGATGACCGCCCCGTCGACGATCAGGCCGAAGTCGACGGCGCCGAGGCTCATCAGGTTCCCGCTGATTTTGCTCTGGACCATGCCCGTGGCCGCCATCAGCATCGACAGCGGGATCGCCAACGCGGTGATGAAGGCCGCCCGGAAGTTCCCCAGCATCGCGAAGAGCACGACGATGACCAGCAGCGCGCCCTCGACGAGGTTTTTCTCAACCGTGCGGATCGTCGCGTTGACCAGTTGCGTGCGGTTGAGAACGGTCCGGGCGCGGAGGTCCGGCGGGAGGGTCCGGCTGACCTCCGCCATCTTGGCGTCAACGTCGCTTGCCACCTGTCGGCTGTTGGCTCCGATGAGCATCATCGCCGTGCCGATGACGACCTCCCGGCCGTTCTCGCTCGCCGAGCCCGTGCGAAGCTCCCGCCCGATGCCCACCGAGGCCACGTCTCGCACGCGGATGGGCGTGCCCCCACGCTGGCCGACGACGATCTCGGCGATCTGCCGCGGGTCGTCGATCCGCCCCGCCGCCCGCACAAGGTAGGACTCGCCCCGGTGTTCGATGTACCCCGCCCCGGTGCTGGCGTTGTTCTTCTCGAGCGCCTCGATCACGTCGTGGAAGGTCAGCCCGTAGCTGACGAGCCTCATCGGGTCCGGCTGCACGTGGTACTGCTTGACGTACCCGCCGATGGCGTCGACGCCGGCCACGCCCGGCACACCCTTGATCTGCGGGCGGATGATCCAGTCCTGCACCTCGCGGAGGTAGGCCGTGCGCTCGAGTTCGGTCGTCAGGAGCTGGCCCTCGGGCGTGAGGTAGGAGCCGTCGGCCTGCCAGCCGGGCCCATCGCGGGCGTCCGCCGCGCCCTGGCCGTCGGGTTCGACGAATTCGACCGTCCAGACGTAGACCTCGCCCAGGCCGGTGGTGATCGGCCCCATCAACGGCTCGGCGTCGGGGGGCAGGCTCTCGCGCGCCTGGGCCAGGCGCTCGAGCACCTGCTGGCGGGCGAAGTAGATGTCCACGCGGTCCTCGAATACCACCGTCACCTGTGAGAAACCGTTGCGCGACAGCGACCGGGTGTACTCGAGCCCCGGGATGCCCGCCAGCGCCGTCTCGATCGGGAAGGTGATCTGTTTCTCGACCTCGACCGGCGACAGGGCGGAGTAGAGCGTGTTGATCTGCACCTGGTTGTTGGTGATGTCGGGCACGGCGTCGATCGGCAATTGCTGGAGGGAGAACAGCCCCACGGCCGCCGCCCCGAGCGTGCACAGCACCACCAGCCAGCGGTGCCGCACGGAGTATTGAAGGATGGACTCAAGCATAGAAGTCGACTCCTGACGGGATCCGCAGAGCAAGCGGCCCGTGTGTGAGGATGCCTGCGGGGGATGGCTCCGTTCCGCTAGTGCTCATGGGCCGCACCGGCCTTGCCCATCTCGGCCTTGAGGATGAAGCTGCCGTCGGCGACGAACAGCTCGCCCTCGGCCAGCCCGGACAGCACCGGCGCCATCCCGCCTACCGCCTCTCCGAGCTCGACGGGACGCGTCGCGAAGGTGTTCGCCTCGTCCCGGACCGGCACGAAGACCACGGTCTTGCCCTCGACCCATTGGGTCGCTTCCTCCGGCACCGTGGGCGTCGAGGCTTGCTCGCCCTCCGCGCCGGCCCTGACGATCACCGCCTGAGCGAACATGCCCGGACGCAGCCCGGCGCCGTCGTCCTGAACCTCGATGCGGACCGATGCCGTTCGCGTCGCCGGGTCAAGACTGGCGGCGATGGTGGTGACCGTTCCCTCCAGGCTCGCGTCCTCCAGCGCCGGCACGGTCACGCGGGCCGTCGCGCCGATCCCTACCCGGCTGATCTGCGACTCGGGCACGGCCGCCAGCACCCAGAGCGTCCGCGTGTCCGCGAGCACGAGCAGCGCCTCGCGGTCCGGGCTGACCAGTTCGCCGAGGGTGGCCTCGCGTTCGATGACCAGCCCCGTGATCGGGGCGCGCACCACGTAGTACGGGTCGATCTCGCCCGTCGAGGCCAGTTCCCGCACCGCGTCCTGGTCCATACCCATCAGGTGCAGCAGGTTCTCGGCCGCCGTCGCCTGGGCCTGCGCCGCCAGCAACCCGCCCTGGGCCGCCCTGAGCTCCGCCTCCCGTCGCTGCACCTCGGCCAGCGCAATGCCCTGGCTCTCTTCGTAGAGCAATCTGGCGCGATCAAGGCCGATTCTGGCCAGGTCCACCGCCGGCGCCGCCGTGTCCACCGCCATGCGTTTGAGCAGGTAGTCGCTCTGGGCCTCGCCCAGCTCGGGGCTCTGCACGATCAGCAGGGGGGCGTTCTTGTCGACCCGGTCCCCCACGCGTGCCAGGATTTGATGGACCCTGCCGGCCAACGGCGATCCGACATGCGCCATCTGCTCGAAGTTGAACGTTACACGCGCCGGGGCCACGACCTCGCCCACGAGCACCCGCGATCGTACCGGCTCGGTCCGGATGCCCGTACGCTCGATCGCCTCGTCGGACAGCCGGACCTCGTCGTCGTGACCCAACTCGTCTTCAGACTCGTCGTGTACATGATCGTCCTGTGCATGCTCATCGTGTGCGTGCTCGTTTAGTCCCGGGTCATGCATCACCGCGGTCGGCTCGGGGCTGGGCGTCGACTCCGCTCGGTCGCAGCCGGTCGTCAGCAGAATCATCGTTATCAGTAGAGTGGAAGGGATCAGAATGATCTTGTTCATCGGTTTCATGTCCTTCATGGTGTGAGGGGGGTGGGGGAGGGGGAATCATCGGCGGGACGACTGCCGGGCGCGATCGGGACCGCTCCCGGCCCGCCCACCGCTCGATGCAGCCTCGTCAACGCCACCGAGGCCTGTCGGGCCAACTCGATCCGCTTGGCCTGTGCCGCCAGCACGTCCTGGTCCGCCAGGATCAGCGGCACCACGTCGCTCTGACCCGCCTTGTACTGCGACTCGGCCTCCGACCGACGCCGCTCGACCAGCGGGATCCATTGCTCAGTCACCGTGTGATACGTCCGTGTCGTCATCTCCAGCGCCGCGTACGCCCGGCGGACCTCCTCGACGACCAGCCGCCGGGCCTGTGTCAGCCGATGCGCCGCCTCGAGCCGTCGCGCCGAGGCCGCGTCGCGTCGGGCCTGCCCCCAGTCCAGGACGGGCACCGCCAGTGTCAATGCGGGGCCCACCGCCCAGTCGTCCGCGCCCGACTCGACGGTCCCCTCCGCCTCCATGCCCACCTCCGCGCCCTCGAGCAGTCCCCACGAGCTCTGCCGGAACTCCACCCCCAGTGCGGCCAGCTCCCACATCTGGGCGGCGATCTCCGGGCGCTGCTCGAGCCCGGCCCGCGCCCACGCACGCTCATCCGAGATCTCCGTCTCGGGCTCGATCCACGCGTCGAGCCGCCATATCCCCGGATCATTAGGCCGGCCGATCAGTCTTGCCAGCTCCAGGCGCGCCTCACGCAATGCCAGCGCCTGCTCGGCCGCCTCCACCTCCAGCTCGACTTTCTGCGCTTCGAGGGTGGTCACGTCCAGCCGCGTCCCCTCTCCCGCCCGAAGGCGCGATCGGGCGATCTCCAGCAGCCGGTCGGTCAGGCGCGCCCGTTCCGCCAGCACCACCGCCAACGCGTCGAGGGCCTGCGCCTCGACGTAGCGATGACGTACCTCCGTCAACACGTCCAGCACGACCACCACCGCCCGCTCGCTTGCCGCGCGCAGCCGGTGGTCCGCCGCCCGGATCCTCCCAGGCATGAACAACAGCGACGCCAACTCGGCCGCGATCCCCGGCTCGATCGTCGGCGCCCCGCCGGCCACCGGGATTTTCACCGCCACCGTCAGGATGGGGTTGGGCAGCAGGCGCTGCTGCTGCGCCTCGGCGTACGCCAGCCGCACCTCCGCCAACGCCGCCTGGATGTCCGGGTGCGTCCGCATCGCCATCCCCACGGCTCGTTCGAGTGAGAGCTCGTCGCCCGGCGGATCCGCCGAGTCGATCTCTCCGCCGGCTGTATCCGTCACGAGGGCGTCGGCCACGCCCGCATGGCGTGCGGCGACCTGCTCGGGCGCCGGCCAGCGCGGCCGTGAGGCGCACCCGAACGCCAGAAGTGAGGCCGCAAGAACCAGCAGGGTTCGATGTGTCATCGGCATACGGACTCCCTCGTGGATGGTCAGACCATCCGGATGAACAAACAATGTGCACCGCATTGGCGCAAGAACAACCAGGCCCAACGGCAAGGGCACCGGCTCGGATATGACAATGAACCTGCTAGACGAGAAGGACGACAGCCCGCAGATGGACCGCCCTTGGACACGGCGGACTGAAATCGAACGGCATTCGCGTCTGCTCGTTCCAACGGAGCCCCGAGAGGTCCGCTGAAACTACCAGACAAGCATTCCCGATCGCGAACAAACCGTCCAATGCCACGCGGGCCGTCGCGGACGGCATCGCATCCGCGCCGGACCGCAGGAGCACATCGGTGCAATCCGAAGCTCGCAGGCAGGTTGTCAGCATCGCCGCCGAGACGTCAGCGTCCGCGGATGGGGCGCAGAGTCGAGACACCGGCTCGAGGGCGACGGATCCCCTCTGATCAAAGCACAGCTTGTAGTTGCCTGTGGTGACGACCAGGAGGCCGTAGAGGGCAAGCAGTGTCCATGAGATCAGAGGCTGAAATTGAGCTATCCCCATCTGAGCGGCATTTTGAAGGAAGTCGTGACGGAAGTCAATCCATGACCACGCTTGTGGGTATTTTCCCATCGGACTTGGAGGGGTGGTTACCGAGATCTCACATCCCCGCCAGAGGTCCCTCCTCGGTGGAGCTTCGTGGATCGATACGGGTTGTTTGTCGCAACAGGCACGGCTGAAGGTTGTGCGCGATTCGATATAAATCGCTCGGTCACCGATTCAATGTTATCGTCCATTTCCAGGAGGCTTTTCGCAGCGGGACGTCGTGCGCGAGTTGCCGCTGGCGGAAGAGTGACGTGGAGGCCTGTGTTTACAGGATATGGTCTTCATCACCCGCCGACGGGGCATCGGGCACACCAGGCAGTCCCTGTGCGAAGGCAAGCCATTGCGACTGCCAATCCGTCATGTCTTCCAGGTCGAAGTGCTTGTCGATGTGGAGTATTTGCGTCAGGATCTCCCGCCTGGCAGCAAGGCCAGGCGTGGCGCCCCCAGGCCCACAGCCCAGCGCCGCCAGGCGGGCCATCGCTCGGGCAGGGTGTGCTCGCGGATGAAGTAGCCCAATGTTTGCGAACGTCGACTTATTGTTCATTTCAGTGCCTCAATGCAGGGACGTAC
>JADZET010000445.1 GCA_020850375.1 Phycisphaeraceae bacterium
GAACCATTGGACCGGCGGAAAACATGGCCGCGAACGCCGCCGCCGCGATCAATTCAGAATAATGGAGCGGCCCGAGACGGTCAATTGAGGTCCGGCCATCCGATGAGACGATCGACGCCTCCTCGGCGATCAGATGAGCATGCCGATGACCTTGGCCTCGAACGCCAGCGACCCGCGCACCCAGCCCTGCGAGATGCAGATCGATCGCCGCTTGCGGAACTCGACCTGCTTGGCCAGGAGGATCAGCCGATCACCCGGCACGACCTGCTGGCGGAACTTGGTGTCCTCGATGCCGGCGAATCCCATGAAGGGATAGGGGACCCCGTGCCGGCGGAGCGTGACGAAGCTCGCCAACTGCGCCGCCGCCTCGACCATCAGCACCCCCGGGAAGAGCGGCCGACCCGGGACGTGCCCCGGCACCCAGAACTCGTCGGAGCGTGTGTCGCGGTAGGCGATCGCCTCGGTCTGGTCGTCAGACTCGTAGATGACGCCGTCGATCAGACGCATCACGCCGCGATGGGGGTTGACGGCTTCGACCGCCTGGGCGTCGAACTGGACCTGATCGAGGTTCAGGCCGCTGATGTCAAAGAGGTAGCTCGGGGCCATGGAGATCCGATCGCAAAAACGTGATGAAACAAAATCGAAACGGGGACACCTACCGCGCCCATTGTCCGCGAGGCCGACGATGGGCCGTCAGGGCAGGCAGGAGGCGGCCGCGAAGCGATCAGGCCGACCGATCAGGCCTGCCCTTCGCCCTGGTCGCGGTTTTCCAGTACCGCCACGCGCAGCGCCTGGGCGGCGTTCTTGATGTCCTGCATCGACTTGCGGACACGCGTGCCCGCCGCCTTGTTCCCGCCGGCCGCCTTGCGGACGTCGTCCTCGGCCTCAGCCACCAACTTCTTGAGTTGCTCGTAGAGCTCGATCATGACGCTATGTCTCCAATTCCCGGATTGCTCTTTGGCCAGGAAACCCCAGCCTTGCCCACGGCCCCCCTCGGGTGGGGCATACCCACGGCCACGTGGCGTCGTGGCTCAATATGTTACAGATTCATCGCCCGCTGTGCCCCCCGGCACCCCCGGCACCCCCGACACCCCCGGCACGGGACCTGACAGGGTAACCTGTCCTGAATTGGAGATTTAGACATGCGCGTCCTGATCCAGCGCGTCCGCCAAGCCCAGGTGCAGGTCGACGGCCAGACCGTCGGACGAGTCGACCACGGCCTGCTGCTCCTGACCGGCATCGGCCAGGGCGACACCCCGCAAGTCGTCCACAAGATGGCCCAGAAGGTCGCCGCGCTGCGGATCTTCAGCGACGAGCAGGGCAAGTTCAATCTCTCGCTCCTGGACGTCAGGGGCGGGGCGCTGGTCGTCTCCCAGTTCACCCTCTACGCCGACGCTCGTAAGGGTCGACGTCCCAACTACCTCGGCGCGGCCCCGCCGGACCTGGCAGGCAGTCTCTGCCATCAGTTTGCGCAGGACCTGCAGAAAGCAGGGGTTGCGCCGGTGGCCACGGGCCAGTTCGGGGCCCACATGCTCGTGAGCCTAGTCAACGACGGGCCCGTGACCATCTGGCTCGACAGCGCGGAAGATTCAAAAAACTCCGTCGATTGACGGAACCCACGCGGCCCAGCCGCGTCTAACTACTCCAAGGGGGCTACGATCCATTCCCAGGCAACAGGAGACGTCCCATGACGGCGATGCGCTGCTTGATCGTGAGTTTGGTGATGATGGCGGTCTGCACGACGGGGGGCGCGGAGGTGATGCCTCTCCACCGAGCAGTGCTCTACTTTTCCGGCGTCGGCTACTTCGAGCACCGGGGCGAGGTGAGCGGCGGCGCCACGATCGAGCTGCCCTTCCGCACGGGCCAGATCAACGACGTGCTCAAGAGCCTGGTCGTGCTCGACCCCAGCGGCCGGGCCGGCTCGGTCAACTACGGCTCGGCCGACCCGCTGGACAAGGCGCTCTCGAGCTTCAGCATCGACGTCCGCCCGGAGTCGCTGCACGCGCTGCTGGGCCGGGCCCGCGGCGCCTCGGTGGAAGTCGAGGGCCCGCAGTCGGCCAAGGGCGCCATCCTCGGCGTCGAGGCACGCACGGAAAAGCACGACGACACCGAGGTCACCCGTTACATCCTGAACCTGCTGACGGACAAGGGGCTTGAGGCCATCGAGCTCGAGTCGGTTCACGCCGTGCGATTCACCGACCCCAAGCTCCAGGACGAGCTGCGTAAGGCCCTGAGCCTGGTGGCCGAGGCCCGCGACGCCGACGCCCGGCCCGTCGAGGTTCGGCTCGAGGGAGAGGAAAAGCGGAGCGTGCGGATCGGCTACCTCGTCGAGTCGCCGGTGTGGAAGACGTCGTACCGCTTGGACCTCTCGGGCGACAAGCCGCTGCTGCAGGGTTGGGCCATCGTCGAGAACACCTCGGACGCGGACTGGAACGACATCGAGCTGTCGCTGGTCTCGGGCCGGCCGATCTCGTTCGTGCAGGACCTCTTCACGCCGCTCTACCTCCAACGCCCGCTGGTCAGGCCGGAGAATTACGCCTTCCTCCAGCCGCGGCTGTATGACGAGGGGATCGCCGCCGGCATGCCCGCCGCGCCGCCTTCGCCGATGGTGATGAGTAAGGCCAGACGCCTTGAGGC
Source organism: Phycisphaeraceae bacterium (assembly GCA_020850375.1). The sequence goes on from JADZET010000445.1 coordinate 2,638, forward strand.
GCGCTCAGGCCAGAACATGGCCGCCGACAAGGCCGCCAGCGGCGGTGCCATGGAGCTGGAGGCGAGTGTCACGCCGGCCTACGTCGGCCTGGACGCCACGATGCAGGCGGCCGCGGCGGCCGATCGCGTGGGCGAGTATTTCCAGTTCACGATCAAGGAGCCCGTGAGCATCCCCCGCCGCCGCTCGGCCATGCTGGCGATCCTCAATCAGCCCGTCGAGGCCGAGCGCATCAGCATCTACAACGCCTCGGTCCTGCCCAAGCACCCCCTGGCCGGGGCGAAGCTCGTGAATTCCACCGGCCTTTCACTTCCGGCGGGCCCGGTCACCGTCTTTGACGGCGGGGCCTACGCCGGCGACGCCCGCATCGATGACACGACGATGGGCCAGGAGCGCCTGCTGTCGTTCGCGGTGGACACGGACGTGACGGTCGATCCCTCGGTCAAGACCACCCAGCGCGTCGTCGCGGCCA
>JADZET010000446.1 GCA_020850375.1 Phycisphaeraceae bacterium
AGGTCGTTGAGGACCAGCGTCTGGTGCGTCTCGGCCAGGCCGAGCTCCCAGGGCAGGCCGGCGTGCTTGATGCTCGTCAGCGGTGACGCGCCCGTGCCGCCGTCGTGGCCGGAGATCCGGATCTGCTCGGCATGGGCCTTGGCGACGCCCGCGGCGATGGTGCCGACGCCGGCCTCGGAGACCAGCTTGACGCTGATGCGGGCCGAGGGGTTGGCGTTCTTGAGGTCGAAGATGAGCTGGGCGAGGTCCTCGATGGAGTAGATGTCGTGGTGCGGGGGCGGGGAGATCAGGCCCACGCCGGGGGTGGAGTATCGGGTCCTGGCGATGATCTTGTCGACCTTGTGGCCGGGCAGCTCACCGCCCTCGCCGGGCTTGGCGCCCTGGGCCATCTTGATCTGGAGTTCGTCGGCGTTGGTCAGGTACCAGCTCGTGACGCCGAAGCGGCCCGAGGCGACCTGCTTGATGGCGGAGCGCTTCGAGTCGCCGTTGGGCAGGGGTTCGAAGCGGGCCGAGTCCTCGCCGCCCTCGCCGGTGTTGCTCTTGCCGCCGATGCGGTTCATGGCGATGGCGAGCGTCTCGTGGGCCTCGGCCGAGATCGAGCCGAAGCTCATCGCGCCGGTGCAGAAGCGCTTGACGATCTCCTTGGCGGGCTCGACCTCCTCGAGCGGGATCGGCGTGCCCTTCTTGAACCGCAAGAGGCCGCGGAGGGTGCAGCGGTTGCGGGAGTCCTCGTCGACGAGCTTGGCGAACCTGGCGTAGGTGTCGGGGCTATTGGTGCGTGCGGCCTGCTGGAGCAGGGCGATGGTGTCAGGGTTGTGCATGTGCCGTTCGCCGCCGCTGCGCCAGTGGAAGTCGCCGTGGTTCGGGAGCATGGGCAGGCGGACGGTCTCGCGGCTGGGGTAGCCGATCTCGTGGCGGCGCAGGGCCTCCTCGGCCAGGACGTCGAAGCCGACACCCTTGATCCGGCTGGGCGTGCCGGCGAAGCAGCGGCTGACGACCTGCTCGTTCAGGCCCACGGCCTCGAAAATCTGGGCGCCCTTGTAGCTGGCGAGGGTCGAGATGCCCATCTTGGCCATGACCTTGAGCATGCCGTTGGCCACGGCCTTGCGGTAGGCGGCGATGACCTTCTCGTCGTCGAGCGAGGGGTCAAGCAGGCCGTCCTGCTGGGACTGCCAGAGGGCCTCGAAGGCGCAGTAGGGGTTGATCGCGTCGGCGCCGTAGCCGACGAGCAGGCAGTGGTGATGGACCTCGCGGGCCTCGCCGGATTCGATGATGATGCCCAGGCGCGTGCGTTTGGCCTGGCGAATCAGGTGATGGTGCACCGCGCCGACGGCCAGCAGGGCGCTGATCGGCACACGTGTCTCGCTGATGGCGCGGTCGGAGAGGCAGACGAGGCTGTAGCCCTCGGCGATGGCGCGCTCGGCCTCGCGGCAGATGCGGTCGATGGCGGGCATCATGCCGGCGGCGCCGAGGGATTTCTCCCAGGTGATGTCGATGGTCTTGGTCCGCCAGCCGCGGTAGTCGGCGTGCTTGAGGGCCGTGAGCTGTTTGTTGGTCAGGATCGGGTGCGGGATCAGCATCCGATGCGCCTGCCTCTCGGTGGTCTCGAGGAGGTTGCCCTCGGGGCCGATATAGCAGGAGAGCGACATGATGATCTCTTCGCGGATCGAGTCGATCGGCGGGTTGGTGACCTGGGCGAAGAGCTGCTTGAAGTAGTCGTAGACGAGGCGGGGCTTGTCGCTCAGGCACGCCAGGGCCGAGTCATTGCCCATCGAGCCGATGGGGTCCTTCTGGCTCTTGATCATGGGCAGGAGCATGAACTGCAGCGTCTCGGTGGTGTAGCCGAAGGCCTGCATGCGCTGCAGCAGGGTGTCGGGATCGAAGCCGCGCGGCTCCTGCTCGACGGGCAGCTCGGAGAGTTCGATCCGCTGCTGGCTGGCCCACTGGCCGTAGGGCCGCCGGGTGGCGATGGACTTCTTGACCTCCTCGTCGGGGACGAGCCGGCCCTGCTCGAAGTCGACGAGGAACATGCGTCCGGGCTGGAGTCGGCCCTTGGCCTTGACCCGCTCGGGCGCGACGGGCAGGACGCCGACCTCGCTGGCCATGATGACCAGATCGTCGTGGGTCACGTAGTAGCGGCTGGGGCGCAGGCCGTTGCGGTCGAGCACGGCGCCGATGTAGCGGCCGTCGGTGAAGGCGACCGACGCCGGGCCGTCCCAGGGCTCCATGAGGCAGGAGTGGTACTCGTAGAAGGCGTGCTTGTGGGGCGGCATCGACTCGTGGTTTTCCCACGCCTCGGGGATCATCATCATCACGGCCTCGGGCAGACTGCGGCCCGAGAGGAGCAGGAGCTCCATGACGTTGTCGAAGATGCCCGAGTCGCTGGTGGCCGGGTCGATGATCGGCAGCAGCCGGCGGAACTCCTCGCCGAAGGCTTCGGACTTCATCAAGCCCTCGCGGGCGCGCATCCAGTTGATGTTGCCGCGCAGGGTGTTGATCTCGCCGTTGTGGCTCATGTAGCGCATCGGCTGGGCGCGCTCCCAGGAGGGGAACGTGTTGGTGCTGAATCGCGAGTGGACCATGGCCAGGTGGCTCTTGTAGTCCTCGGCCGCGAGGTCGGGGTAGTAGGGCAGGACCTGGGTGGCCTTGAGCTGGCCCTTGTAGACGATCACCCGGCTGGACATCGAGCAGACGTAGTAGCTGTCGATGAAGTCCTCGCTGAGCGCCTGGATGGCGTGGTAGGCCTGCTTGCGGATGAGATAGAGCTGCCGGCAGAAGCCGGTGCGGTCAACGCCCTCGCCGGCGGCGATGAAGAGCTGCTCGACGATCGGCTCGGTGGCGCGGGCGGAGGGGCCGATGTCGGCCGCGTCGGCGTTGGTCGGGACCGAGCGCCAACCCAGGAGCTTCTGGCCCTGGACCTGGATGTAGCGTTCGAGCAGGTTCTTGCAGGCCCGCCGCTCGGCCGCGCCGCGGGGGAGGAAGATGTTGGCCACGGAGTAATGGCCGGGCTCGGGCAGTTCGACGCCTAATTCATCCCTGGCCACGCGGGACATGAACTCGTGGGGGATGGCGGTGAGGATGCCGGCGCCGTCGCCGGTGTTGGCCTCGCAGCCGCAGGCGCCGCGGTGGTCCATGTGGGTGAGCATGACCAGGGCGTTGGCGACGATGTCGTGGCTC
>JADZET010000447.1 GCA_020850375.1 Phycisphaeraceae bacterium
ACCCGATGGCCCTGCAGCGGCTCAAGGAGGCGGCCGAGAAGGCCAAGTGCGAGCTGTCGACCCTGCAGGAGACGACGGTGAACCTGCCGTTCATCACCGCCACGCAGGAGGGGCCCAAGCACCTGCAGATCACCATCACGCGGTCGAAGTTCGAGCAGATCTGCGAGGACCTGTTCGAGCGCTGCCGCAAGCCCGTGCTCGACGCGCTGCGGGACGCCAAGCTCAAGCCGTCGGACGTCGACGAGGTGGTGCTCGTCGGCGGGTCGACGCGCATGCCGCGGGTGCAGCAGATCGCCCGGGACATCTTCGGCAAGGAGCCGAACAAGAGCCTCAACCCCGACGAGGTGGTGGCCATCGGCGCCGCCATTCAGGGCGGGGTGCTCAAGGGCGACGTCAAGGACGTGCTGCTGCTGGACGTCACGCCGCTGAGCCTGGGCATCGAGACGCTCGGTGGGGTGATGACCAAGCTCATCGAACGCAACACCACGATCCCGACCTCCAAGAAGGAGGTCTTCTCCACCGCCAGCGACAACCAGACCACGGTGGAGATCCACGTGCTCCAGGGCGAGCGCGAGTTCGCCCGGGACAACCGGACGCTCGGCCGGTTCCAGCTCACGGGGATCCCCACGGCCCCGCGCGGGATGCCGCAGATCGAGGTTGAGTTCAACATCGACGCCAACGGCATCCTCAACGTCGCCGCCACGGACAAGGCCAGCGGCAAGACGCAGAAGATCGAGATCCAGGGCTCGTCCGGCCTGTCGAAGGACGAGATCGAGAAGATGAAGACCGACGCCGAGGCCCACGCGGCCGACGACCGCAAGCAGCGTGAGCTGGTCGACGCCCGCAACCAGGCGGAGAACATCGTCTACCAGACGCGCAAGCAGCTCTCGGAGTACGGCGAGAAGGTCTCGGCCGAGGTGCGCGGGAAGATCGAGTCGGCCATCAACGACCTCGAGTCCAAGATCAAGGGCGACGACGCCGAGGCGATCAAGCGGGCGCTCAACGAGCTGATGCAGGCGTCCCAGGAGCTGGGCAAGGTGATGTACGAGAACATGGGCGCCGGCGCGGCCGGCGGTCCCGGAGGCGCCGCGGGAGCCTCTGGGAATGCCTCGGAGAATGCTGCCGGGGATTCCGGGGGTTCCGGGGGGAAGAAGGGCGGCGATGACGTGATCGACGCCGAGTATGAGGTCAAGGAATAAGTCCCTCATCGCAGATGTTCGCGTGAGGGTGCAGGTGGAGTTGAAGGCCCATGTCGTTTGACATGGGCCTTTTACTTTGGGGATGCTCTGGGCCATGGGAACCGACGTGCAGCAGCGGCGGGCGGAGCTTTGGGGACTCTTGGGCGACCTGCCGGAGCGTCAGCGGCCGATCTCGGCGCGGACGCTCCGTGTCGAGGAACGCGAGGGGTATGTGCTTGAGAGCCTGGCGCTGGACCTCAACGGTCTGGAAGATGTGCCGGCGTATTTCGTCAGGCCCATCAAGCACCCCCCGGCAGAGCCGGGGGCTGTGGCAGGGCGGTTGCCGGCGATACTGTTCAACCACGCCCACTGGGGGCAGTACGACGTGGGTAAGGAGGAATTGCTCTCAGGCCGGCCAGGGTACGCCGAGCCGCTGGTGCAGAAACCGGCCTGGGGCAAGGCGCTGACAGACGCGGGCTACGCCGCGCTGTGCATCGATCACTGGTGCTTCGGCGGGCGTTGCGCGGTCGGGGCGGGCGGGACGATGTATCCGATCACGCGGTCCGAGCAGGGGAATCCCGAACTTGAGACGTTCAAACGGATGCTCTGGGATGGGCGCGTGATGTGGGGGATGATGGTCTACGACTCGGTGCGGGCGATGGACTACCTCTGCTCGCGGCCGGATGTCGATGCGGGGCGGATCGGCACGCTGGGGATGAGCATGGGCTCGACCATGGCGTGGTGGCTGAGCGCGCTGGACGAGCGTGTCAGGGTCTGCGTGGACATCGGCTGCCTGACGGATATTCACACGTTCCGCCGGCAGACCGGGCCGTTGGGGCATGGGATCTTCTACTTCGTGCCGGGGCTGCTCAAACACTTCACGACGGCCCGGATCAACGCCCTGATCGCCCCCCGGCCGCACCTGGCGGTGGCGGGCAATCTCGACCCCCTGACGCCCCCGGAAGGTTTGGATGCCGTCGACACCGAGCTGCGGCGGGTGTACGACGCCATGGGGGCGGGTGAGGCATGGAAGCTGGTGCGGGAGGACGTGCCGCACATGGAGACGCCGCGGATGCGGGCCGAGGCATTGGCGTGGCTGAAACGATGGCTGTAGGTCAGTGGGGGGGGCGGGGACTTGCCGGTTGATTCATCGGCGTGAACAATAGCGGTCAGCATGACGCAGGTGACCGCCAGGGGATCGGCCGCTGCGGGGGGCGTGGGCATCGCGGTTCGCGGTGTCCGGCGTGCATTTGAGGGCCATCGCGGGCCGGTGTCGGTGCTCGAGGGATTGAGCCTGGAGGTCGAGGCGGGGGATTTCGTGGCCATTCTCGGGCCGTCGGGGTGTGGGAAGTCAACGCTTCTGAGGTTGATCGCGGGGCTGGACCGGCCAGATGGCGGGCAGGTTGAGCTGCGCGGCGCCGAGGGGACAAACGCCACTTCCGGGGGCGGGGGTGGGATTGCGTATGTCTTCCAAGATGCGCACCTCCTGCCCTGGCGGGATGTACTGGGGAACGTGGTGCTGCCGCTCGAGCTGATGGGCCAATCGCGGCGATCTCGGAAGACGGCGGCGTTGGCCGCGATCGAGAAGGTGGGGCTGAGCGAGGCGGTGGATCGCTACCCAGCCCAGCTCTCGGGGGGCATGCGGATGCGTGTGTCGCTGGCGCGGGCGCTGGTGACGCGGCCTCGCCTGCTGCTCTTGGATGAGCCGTTCGCCGCTCTGGACGAGATCACGCGTCAGCATCTCGACGAGGAATTGCGCGCCCTCTGGCGTGAGTCTCGGATGACGGTGGTCTTCGTGACGCACTCGACGAGCGAGGCGGTCTATCTGGCCGAGCGGGCGGTGGTGCTGTCCAAGCGGCCGGCGCGGATCGTGCGGGACGTGCTGCTGCGACTGCCCGGCGACAGGCCCAAGGAGTTGCGGGGGACGGCGGAGTTCGCCCGGGAAACGGCCGGTGTTTACGCGGCCCTGGAAGAGGGAGAGCTCATGCCATGAGGCTGCCGCGCTGGGTCAGCGTGTTCGGGCCGCCGGCGGTGAGCTTCGTGCTCCTGTCGGCGGGGGCGGAGCTGGCAGTGCGCCTGGCGGGCGTGCCGGCCTACCTCGTGCCGCCGCCCTCGGCGGTCTTCGCGGCGATCGTGCGCGAGTGGCCGGCGCTGGGCTGGGCGGGAACGATGACCTGTGCGGCCGCGGTGCTGGGATTCGGGATCAGCGCCCTGGTCGGGATGCTGTTGGCGGTGCTGCTCTCGACGTCGCGGCTGGTGCAGCGGGCATTCTACCCCTACGCGATCTTCTTCCAGACCGTGCCGATCGTGGCCATCTCGCCGATGCTGGTGATCTGGTTCGGCTACGGCATCCGCGCGGTGGTGGCCTCGGCGTTTATCGTCTCGGTCTTCCCGGTGATCGCCAACACGCTCACGGGGCTGCTCAGCACGGACCCGGCGTTGTCGGACATGTTCCGGCTCTACGGGGCCAGTGGCGGTGCGAAACTCTGGAAACTGCGAGTCCCGTCGGCGTTGCCGAGCATCTTCACGGGGCTGCGCATCGCAGCGGGGCTGGCCGTCATCGGCACGATCGTCGGCGAATTCATCGGCGGCGGCGGGATCGGGATGCTGGTGCAGGCGGCCATCCGCGAGCAGCGGACGGACCTGATCTTCGCGGCGGTGCTGCTGGCGTCCGTGCTGGGGCTGCTACTATTCGGTCTGGTGAACTTCGGCGCGTGGCTGATGCTGCGCAGGTGGCACGCGTCGGCGACGACGCGGCCGTAATCTCAATCATGGAGTGCGGGATGATGATGCGTGGCATGGCGATGGGGGGCGTGGTGGCGGCAGTGCTGCTGGCAGGGTGCGGCCGGAGTGAGCCAGGCGGTTCGAACGCCGCGGACGCGACGGGTCTGCACGCGGTGAAGCTGGCCCTGAACTGGGTGCCCGAGCCCGAGTTCGGCGGTTTCTACGCGGCCCGGGAGATCGGGGCGTACAAGAAGCACGGTCTGTCCGTTGAAATCCTTCCGGGGGGGGCCGGGGCGCCGGTGGTGCAGATGATCGCCAGCGGGCAGGTGGAGTTCGGCATCGTGTCCGCGGATGAGATCGTCATCGCCCGCAGCAAGGGAGCGGACGTGGTGGGGCTCTTCGCGGTGTACCAGACCAACCCGCAGGGGATCATGACGCACCCCGATCGCGGTTTTAAGAGCCTTGAGGATCTGCTGACCTCCGAGGGCGGCGTCACACTGGCGATGGAGGCGGGGCTGCCCTACGTCAAGTACCTGCGGAAGAAGTATGGCCTGGCCAAGCTGCAGGTGGTGCCCTATGCCGGCGGCGTCGCGGCGTTTTTGAACGATCGCAACTTCGCCCAGCAGTGCTTTGTCTTCTCCGAGCCGTTGGCCGCCAGACGCCAGGGCGTGGATCCTCAGGTCTTTCTTGTCGCCGAGTCGGGCTACAACCCCTACACGGGCGTGATGGCCACGAGAGGGGACCTGCTGAGCAAGAGCGCCAACGTGGCCAGAGACATGGTGCAGGCCTGCCGGGAGGGATGGATCGCCTACCTGGCGGACAGCAACCCGGCCAACACCGTCATGGGCAGACTCAACACGGCGATGGACGAGCTGACGTTCTCCGACGCCGCCCTGGAGCAGCGACCGTTGATCGTCACGTCCGAGGTCTATGGGGACAACATCGGCACCATGACGCAGGCCCGGTGGGAGACGCTGGTGAACCAACTCGTCGAGCTGGGTGTGATCGACAAGCCAGTGCCCGCGGCCGAATGTTTCAAGAACTTCTGATCGTGCGCTCGGTGCGTCCGAGTGGGAGGAGAAGAGCTGTGCCGGTGGACCGCAGGACTTTCTTGGCTGGGCTGCTGGCAAGCGCGGCGGCGGCGTCACGTCCCGGGCTGGCGCGGGCTGTGGGAGCTTACTCCATGGAAAAGCGATTGACGTCGGGGCTGGCGGACATCCGGAGCATCACGACCAACGGCCGGCGGGGCGTGCTGATCAACGGCGAGCCCTTCGTGCCGACCTTCGCGTGGTGGGTGGACCAGAAACACCTTGAGGCGCTGGCCGCGTCGGGCGTGAACACGTCGCTGTCCCCGCGAGCGGACATGGCGTACGCGGAGGAGGCCAGGCGGCTGGGGATCTATGTGGGCGCCAACCCGCGCAAGGACCTGGCGAATCACGATCGCGTGGCGATGTGGATGCAGGAGGATGAGCCAGACATCCGCATCGAGGGCGGGCCGCGCCTGGAGATGACGCCCGCGGGCGACCCCAGACGGGTGGTGACGGACATCGCGGCGGAGGCCTTGATCAATCGCGTGATGCCCGGGCTGCGGGAACGTGAACGGCACTGCCGGGCGATGGGGGATGGGCGGCCGATCTTTCTGAATTACTCCTATCTCTTGATGGACCGTTACTGGGGGCCGGTGAGCGTGAGTCGGCCGCTCTACGCGGCGATGAGCCAGACGGGGGACATCCTCAGCTGGGACATCTACCCCATCGCGGCGGGTGGGCGCGTGGACTGGCTGCCCCTGATCTGGCAGGGCACGGACGTGCTGCGCCAGGCGGCGCCGGACAAGCCGGTGTTCGTCTTCCTCGAATGCACACGGATCAGCAAGCACCCCAAGGCCCGCGATCCGAGCGAGGCGGAGATGCGCAACGAGGTCTGGCAGGCGATCGCGGCCGGGGCATCGGGGATCGGTTGGTTCACATTCGGGCCCGAGGACGAGCAGGACTTCGCCACGCGGTCGTTCCAGGTCCCGCCGGAGAATCAGGCGGCCATGCGACGGATTAACGATGAGTTGACGGGTCAGGCGGCGCTGGTGCACGCGCCGGAGCTCTGCCGTGGCGTGCGGATGGGGGCTGACGACATGCCCGAGGTGTGCGCGTCGCTGCGGCGGGATGAGGAGCATGTCTACTTCATCGCGGTAAATCCGCGATTGAAAAGGCAGCCGATCGACTGGGGCAAGGGATTGACGCTGATGCCCTCGGCGGATCAGGCGGCGATCGACAAGGCGCTGGGCAGGCTCAAGAGCAGCGTGTTTGAGCCGCTGGACGGACTGGAAGTGCGGATCGTTCGGGCGTGATGACCCCGCCTATTCGACCGCGCGGTAGCGGAGGATGCGCAGCGAGTTGAGCACGACGACGACCGTCGAGCCCTCGTGCAGGACGACGGCCATGCCCAGGTTGGCGAAGCCCATGGCGGCCAGGGGGCTGACGACGCAGATGACGCCCAGGGCGATGCAGAGATTCTGGGTGATGAGTCGGCGACTGAACTGAGACAGGCCCACCGCCTCGGGCAGGCGATCGAGGTCCGATCCCATCAGGACGACGTCGGCGGTCTCGATGGCCACGTCAGTGCCGGCCGCGCCCATGGCGATGCCGACCGAGGCCTTGGCCAGGGCGGGGGCGTCGTTCACGCCGTCGCCGACCATGGCCACCGGGCCGTACTTCTCGATCAGTTCATCGACGAGCCTGAGCTTGTCGGCCGGCAGGAGGTCGGCGTGGCATTCGTTGACGCCGGCGGCCTCGGCGATGGCGTGGGCGGTGGTGGGGTGATCGCCGGTGGCCATCACCAGGTGCTCGACGCCGAGCTTGCGCAGACGGTCCAGGGCGTGGCGGCAGTTCGGTCGCGGTTGGTCGATCAGGGCCAGGACGCCGATGGGCTTGGCGTCGCGGAAGACGGCGACGGCTGTTTTTCCCTGCTGATTGAGCTCGGCGAGCATGGACTCAAGGGCGGTGGGGTCGGCCGCGAGGGAGGGCTTGCCGATGGCGACGGGTGAGCCATTGAGTTGGCCACGGATGCCCAGGGAGGGCGTCTGCTCGATGGCGGTGACGGCGGCGGGTGTGATGTGTCGCTGCCGGGCGACGAGCGAGATGGCCTCGGCGAGCGGGTGGCTGCTGTCGCGTTCGAGGCCGGCGGCGATGGCGAGCAGTTGTGTCTCGTCCGTGCCGTTGAGCGGCAGGACGTCGGTGAGTGCGGGCTTGCCTGGGGTGAGCGTGCCGGTCTTGTCGAAGATGATCGCCCTCACGCCGCCGAGGGATTGCAGGTACGCCCCGCCCTTGACCAGGACGCCGACGCGGGCGGCCCGCGCGATGCCGCAGAGCACGGCCGCCGGCGTGCCGATGGCCAGGGCGCAGGGCGACGCGGCCGTGAGGAAGGCCATCGCCCGGTAGAACCACAAGCCCCACAGGCCCCACTTGGCCATCTCGCCCTGGGTGCCGCTGACGTTCAGGAGCGGCGGGATGAAGATCAGCAGGCCCGTGGCGACGAAGACAATCGGGACGTAGACGCTCTCGATACGGTCGGTGAAGAGCTCCGTGGGGCTCTTGGCCGTCTGCGCCTCCTGGACGAGGCGGACGATCTGAGCCAGGGTGCTCTCGGTCGCGAGTTTGGAGACGGTCACGACGAGCCGGCCCTCGCCGTTGAGCGTGCCGGCGAAGACGACATCGCCGGGCTGCTTGACGACGGGCATGGACTCGCCGGTGATGGCGGATTGGTCGAGGCTCGACGCGCCCTCGGTGACGGCGGCGTCGGCCGGGACGCGATCGAAGGGCCGGACGATCAGGCGGTCGCCGACGGCCAGCTGCTCGACGGGGATTTCTTCCTGCGCGCCGTCGGGCTTGAGGCGGAAGGCGGTCTGGGGGGCGACCCGCGAGAGGGCGAGGATGGCGTTGCGCGCCCGGCTCAGGGCCATGTGCTCGCCCGCGGCGCCGGCGCCGAAGAGGAACAGCAGCAACACGCCCTCTTCGTACTGCCCCAGGACGGCCGCCCCGGCCGCGGCGGCGAACATCAGCACGTCGACATCGAGCCGGAACGTGCGGAGCGTGGCGATGGCGTTGGGGAAGGTCTCGAGGCTGGCGGCGATGGCGGCGGCGGCCAGGAGCGCCAGACGCAGCCAGGTCGGTCCCTCGCCCAGGTGCACGCCCCAGCCGGCGGCGAGCAGGATGGCGGAGAGAACGATGACCCCGGCCTCGGGGTGCTGGTAGAGCCAACGGAACCACGCTGCCACCTGAGTCAGTGGCTGCCACCGCGGATCGAGGGGTTCGACCACGACCAGGGGATGGTCGCCGGCCTGACGCTGGACCTGGGCCTGATGGAAGTCCGGCCGCAGGCCCAGATGGCGGAGCCGATCGACGATCTGGGGGAGCTGACAGGTGCGGCGGTCGAATTCCAGGCGCATCGTCCCGGCGGCGTAGGAGGCGACGACCGCCACGCCCGGCAGGCGATTGAGCGACGACTCGACGGCGTGGGCGATGCGGCTGGAGCTCAGGCCCTCGACGGGCACGGTCATGTGGACCAGGTCGGGCGGCAGGCAGGCGCCTTGGCAGTGGAGCTGGCCCTGGATGGTCGACAACGGCAGCAGCTCGGGGTCGTATTCGAGCTCGACGCGCATGGCGTTCTTGTCGCGTTCGACCCGGACGTGCCGCACGCCAGGCTCGACCGACAGGCGATCCTCGATGCACCGCGCGCAATCGACGTGGGCGTCGGGGCTGGGGTCGTCGGAGACGGCGAATCGCAGGCGGACCTGTTTCACGGAGGGTTGCCTTTCGGGACCTTGGATGATGGATGGATTATCGGGGGCTGGGCTGTCGCTGTCATCTTGTTGGGCGTCCATCCAACGAAAAACCCCGAACGCTGGGCGTCCGGGGTTGGTGATGTAGTGTTGCGAGTTCGACGGCTTGCCGCCGTCGGGCTGGTTTACCAGCGCTGATCGCCGCCGCGACCGCCGCCGCCGCCGCCGCCGCCACCGAAGCCGCGACCGCCGCCGCTGTTCGGGGCCTTGGGACGTGCCTCGTTGACGGTGAGGGTCCGGCCCTCGATCTCGGAGCCGTTGAGCGCCTCGATCGCGGCCTTGGCCTCTTCGTCGGAGCCCATGGTCACGAAGCCGAAGCCGCGGGACCGGCCGGTCTCACGGTCGGTCACGATGGCCACTTCGTCCACGCCGCCGTGCTGCGAAAAGATTTCCCGAAGCCCGTCTTCCGTCGTCTTGAAACTGAGATTGCCCACGTAGATCTTCATACGTTCTCTCCGAGCAGCCAGGCACACGGGCGGATCTACCGAACAGGTGGAGAGACGTCGTGGGCGAGTCGCTG
>JADZET010000448.1 GCA_020850375.1 Phycisphaeraceae bacterium
GACCACCCCGGCACGCTGATCCTGCCCGAGGAGCACGTCCGCAATGACGCGACGGGCACCATCACCGGCATCGCTGGGCGGAAGGACTTCACCGTTATCGCCCTGGAGAAGGCGATGATGAACGCCGAGGTCGGCTTCGGCCGCAAGCTCCTGGGCGTGCTCGAGTCCCACGGCGTGAGCTTCGAGCACTGCCCCAGCGGGATCGACACCATGAGCGTGGTCGTGGCCGACGCGGCGCTCAACGGCAAGCTCGACGCCGTGCTCGACGACATCCGCCGCGAGTGCCAGCCCGACGACCTGGACGTTTATCCCCACATGGCCCTGATCGCCACGGTGGGCCGCGGCATGGCCTATATCCCCGGCATGGCCGCCAAGGTCTTCGGCGCCCTGGCCCACGCGGGCGTGAACATCCGCATGATCGACCAGGGATCGAGCGAAATCAACATCATCGTCGGCGTGCAGAACTCCGACTTCGAGAAGGCCATGCGGGCGATCTACGGCGCATTCGTCGGCTGATACCGCCCCCGGAAACTATTCCTCCACGGCCGTTGCGCCACGCGCCGATCGGCAACCCATGGACGCCGGCACGATCAAGTTCATCGCCTTCACTTCCTGCTGCGCCGCGTCGCTCGCCGGCGGGTATATCGTCCGTCGCCACCCGGCCGTGTCCGACGAGGCCTCGACGCTCTGGAGCCGGCGGTTCAACTTCGTCACCGCCGTAATCCTCTTCCCCGTCGTCGGCCTGATCGCCGTCTGGAACCTGCCCATCGAGCTGTCGACGGCCTGGGCGCTCTTGGTCATCCCAGCCGTCGTGCTCATCGCGGGTTATGGCTCGATCCCCCTGTCCCGCAGGCTCGGCTGCACCAACGACCAGATGGGCGTGATGACCGTCGCCTGCGGCCAGGGCAACCTGGGCTTCACGCTCGGTGGCTACCTCTGCTACAGCCTGCTGGCCCCGGCGAACATCGCCCTGGCCTACGCCGTCGCGGCGGTCTCGCTGATGCAGATCGTGGGCGTGCTGTCCTTCTTCCCGCTGCTGGCCAGGTGGGACCCTGTCCCGGGCCACATCACCACCCCCGGAAGGCTGATCGCCTGCACGTTGCTGGACGTCCGCGGCCTGCTGCTTTACGGGGCGGTGACCGGCGTCCTGCTCGCGGCGTTGCATGTGCCCTACCCGACGGTCATCGACCGCCTGGGCATCAAGGACTTGCTGCTCTTCGCCGGCGGCTTTACGGCCTACTTCGGCATCGGCCTGCGCCTTCGCTGGGGCGACGTCACCCGCTACCTACCGCACCACGCGATGATTGCCGCCATCCGCTTCCTGGGCATCCCCCTGCTGACGTACGGCCTGCTCCTGGCCATCGAGGCCCTGCTCGGCCCGCTCGACCCGGTGGCCCGCAAGGTCATGATCATCGAGTCCTTCATGCCCGCCGCGTTGATCACCGTGCTCTGGGCGAGCCTCTTCGACATGGACATCCGGCTGGCCAACGCGGTGTGGCTGGTGAACACCGTCCTCTTTCTCATGATCCCGATGCCACTGCTGATCTGGTGGCTGGCGGGCTGACACAACGCCATCACCCGCAAGAAACTTCCGGGGGCGGGGGTAGAATGCGCCCTGTGAGCCGTGACGACCTGAACAAACTGATGGAATCCGCCAGCGTCGCGCTGGCCCGCATGGATTACCTCGCGGCCGAGCGGATGTGCCTCGAGGCCCTGTCGGCCGCCCGCGACCAACGGCTCTGGTCCGACTACGCCCGCATCCTGTTACCTCTTCAGGAATGTCGACGGCAGCGGCGTATCATCGCGGCCGACGGACCGATCCGCCTGGGCACGTCGGACCTCACGCCGATCTCCGATCCCGTCGCGCCGATGCAGGGCCGATCCGCCGGCTGCATCCTCCTGACCGAGCCCTTCACCGCCGAGCATGCCCTGGCGCTGCACCGGCACGCCCTGGAGCATCGTCTGCACGTCGAGGTTCTGCTGGCCCGCCGAGCGACCGATCCGGCACGGTGGCGGATTGAGTCCTTCCACGCCACGAAGGTGCACGTCGACCTCCCCGGACCACCCGGCCGTATGCCTGACCGCTGGCTGGACGTGGCCGACGCCGACCGCGCCCAGGCCGCGGGCTATTTCCTCGCCGCCGCCGAGGCCCTGGGCGACGCGGCGATCAGCGCCGTGGGCTCACCCCCGGGCACGTCGCGGCGTCTGGCCGACCTCGAGCGCTGTCTCGACGTCGTGCTCGACCACGAGATTCTGCACCAGCGCCTCTGGGACGCCGCCCACGCCCTGGCCGCCTCGCCCACCCACGCATGACCACCACGCCCCCCATCCTCCAGCCCCTGCGAAAACTGCGGTGGCGCATCGGTTGGCGCGGCCTGCTGCTGACGATCCTGGGCCTGCTGACCGTCCTGGCCGTGGGCGTGCTGATCCTCTACCTCCTCTGGCATGCCAGGCCCACCTTCTGGAAGCAGGCCCAGGCCCAGTACCACACCGACGACTCCCAACAGATCAGCCGACAGGTCGGCCTGGCCGTGCTGACCGAGCAGCGGGTCATCTCGAGCCTCTACGGCCAGCCCGGCCGGTACACGCTGACCTTCACCGAGCAGGACCTCAACGCCTGGCTCGCCCACCGGCTGCAAAACTGGATCGGGCACAGCTTCTCACCCAAGCCCCCGCCGCTGCTGGCCAGCCTCGGGTCGGTCGCCGTCCAGATCCACGAGGACCGCCTGCTGGTCGCCCTGGCCTACACCCACGAACACTGGGAACAGGTCTTCACCGCCGACTTCACCATCCTGCAAAGGCCCGACGGCCAGCTCATCGCCCGCGCCGACCGCATCCTCGGCGGCAGGCTCTCGATTCCTATCGGACCCGTGGCCGAGGGGCTCGAGCACTTCCTCCGCGAGTACGACCTGGAGATCTGGCCCCCCGTCACCGCCCTGCGGCACGGCACGCCCCTGGACCCCCGCTTCCCGCCCAACGGCTGGTACGACCAGCGGCGATGGACCATCGAGGCGATTAAGCTCAGCCCTCAGAAGGTCGATCTGACATTAAACGTCGAGGACCAGCACCCCTAGACTCCCGCCTGATTCCGGGCTCGCGGGCGTGTCACTTCCCCACGGGCCCACATGCCGAGCACAACGCCCCATCTCCCCCAAAAACGGTCTCTTGCCCGGCTGCTGCTGCGCCTGGGGGTGGTAGCGGTCATCCTGTTCTTCGTCTGCGTCGGCACGCTGACCTGGCTCTGGTTCACACCCCCCGCCTACTGGACGGCCGAGCAGGCCCGCCGGGCCGCACGCTCACCCGACCAGGCCGGGCAACGGGCGGCCGACCTCAAGAAGATCGTCGTGGCCTTTCTCCGCGGCGGCTCGGTCCAGCCGACCGCCGACGCGCCCAGCCGCGCCCGGATCATGACCCTGGCGGGCCATGTCAATGACGAGGAACTGGCGGAGATCTGGGAGAGCTTCCCCGTCGACGCCGAGGGCAACCGTCTGCTCGAGATCCCCATGGACGACTTCAATGACTGGCTCGAGGTCGAGGGCATGGATCAGGTCCGGGCCCAGGGTCTGAGCACGCCCTCCTGGGCCTCGCAGCCGATGGTCACCCTTGAGAGCGGCCGGGCCGTGGTGGCCATGCAGATCGACCACGAGTCCTACCACCAGGTCGTCAGCGCCGTGGTCAACGTCCGGCTGCAGTCCGACGGCAAGATCTTCCTGCGGCTCGCGAGCGTCCGCGGCGGGCAGGTCCCGGTCAAGGGCAAGAGCGCCGCGGACGCGGTGAAGGAAGCCATCGACAACCTCTCGCCCGAGCGTCGCCAGCAGTTGGAGGAGCTGGCCCGCGGCCAGAACTACGACCCGGCCGACCTGCTCCGCCGGATGGGCGCCCCAGAAGGCACGAAGATCACCAAGCTCGACCTGTCCGACAAAGCCCTGACCCTGGGCCTGAAATAGC
>JADZET010000449.1 GCA_020850375.1 Phycisphaeraceae bacterium
GCCCTCCCACTCCACACCCCTCGAGCTCACCTGGTCCCTCATCCCCACCGCCATCTTCCTGGCCATCTTCTACTACGGCTTCAAGGGCTTCATGGACCTCGCCGCCCCCCCCGACTACGCCTACGAGATCAAGGTCGTCGCCTCCAAGTGGCGATGGGAGTTCGTCTACCCCAACCAGGCCGCCAGCGACACCCTCCACGTCCCCAAGGACGTCCCCATCCGACTCCTGCTCCAGAGCGACGACGTCATCCACAGCCTCTACGTCCCGACCTTCCGCATCAAAAAAGACGCCGTCCCCAAACGACTCAACACCACCTGGTTCAAGGCCACCCAGACCGGCGAGTACGACCTCTTCTGCGCCGAGTACTGCGGCACCCGCCACTCCCAGATGCTCTCGAAGGTCGTCGTCCAGGAGCCCGAGGCCTTTAACGCCTGGCTCGACAACGCCGCCAACTGGGTCGCCTCCGTCCCCCCCATCGAGGCCGGCGCCAAGCTCTACACCACCAAGGGCTGCTTCCAGTGCCACTCCACCGACGGACGCGCCGGCACCGGACCCTCCTTCAAGAACCTCTTCGGACACGACGTCGCACTCGTCGGCGGCAAGTCCGTCCTCGCCGACGAGAACTACCTCCGCGACTCCATCCTCGACCCCGCCGGACAGGTCGTCGCCGGCTACGCCGCCGTCATGCCCACCTACCAGGGACGACTCAAGGACGCCGAGCTCAACGGCCTGATCGAGTGGATCAAGTCCCTCAGCGACAAGGCCCCAGCCACCACCATCGAACTCCCGACCACCCATCCATGACCTTCATCCGTCCGAGCCGGGCTCTGTGAGCCCGGTCCGGGCACACCGTGCCCGGCTCTGACTAAAACACTAAATCAATACCCGCCGAGAAACGCCCATGTCCGCCACCAATCCTCCCCTCGCCGCCCAGACCCACTCCGGCCACCCCGCCGCACCCGCCGGTGACAACTACCTCACCCACGGCCGCGGCATCCTCTCTTGGCTCCTGACCCTCGACCACAAACGCATCGCCATCATGTACATGGTCGGCATCCTCGTCTCCTACTTTCTCGGCGGCGTCTTCGCCCTGCTCCTGCGCACCGAGCTGATCCTCCCCTCACCCCAGTTCAGCTCCGACCCCGACACCGCCTGGCGCATCTACAACCACATGTTCACCCTCCACGGCGCCGTCATGGTCTTCCTCTTCATCATCCCCGCCATCCCCGCCATCTTCGGAAACTTCGTCCTGCCCATGATGCTCGGCGCCAAGGACGTCGCCTTCCCCAAGCTCAACCTCACCAGCCTCTACCTCTGGGCCATCGGCGCCGTCATCTTCATCTTCATCCTCCTCAAGGGCGTCCTCAACGTCATGTTCCCCGGACTCGTCGGCGTCTGGGGCGGCGGCGGGCTCGAGACCGGCTGGACCTTCTACACCCCCTACGCCACCACCACCGCCGATTCCGCCGTCGTCGAGGCCACCCTCGGCGCCTTCGTCATCGGATTCTCATCCATCCTCACCGGCGTCAACTTCATCGCCTCCATCCACATGCTCCGCCCACCCGGCATGACCTGGTTCAAGATGCCCCTGCTCCTCTGGGCCCTCTACGCCACCAGCATCATCCAGATCCTCGCCACACCCGTCCTGGGCATCACCCTCCTGCTGCTCATGGCCGAACGCACCCTCGGCGTCGGCATCTTCGACCCCGGCCTCGGCGGCGACCCCATCCTCTACCAGCACTTCTTCTGGTTCTACTCCCACCCCGCCGTCTACATCATGATCCTCCCCGCCATGGGCGTCATCTCCGAACTCATCAGCACCTTCAGCCGCAAGCACATCTTCGGCTACGCCTTCATCGCCCTAAGCTCCCTCGCCATCGCCTTCCTCGGCTTCCTCGTCTGGGGACACCACATGTTCGTCAGCGGCCAAAGCCCCATGGCCAACGCCATCTTCAGCCTCCTGACCTTCTTCGTCGCCGTCCCCTCCGCCATCAAGACCTTCAACTGGGTCGCCACCATGTACAAGGGCAACATCCACCTCAACACCCCCATGCTCTACGCCCTGCAGATGATCTGCCTCTTCACCATCGGCGGACTGACCGGACTCTTCCTCGGCTCACTCTCCACCGACGTCCACGTCCACGACACCTACTTCGTCGTCGCCCACTTCCACTACGTCATGATGGGCTCGGTCCTCTTCGCCTTCCTCGGCGGACTCTACTACTGGTGGCCCAAGTTCTTCGGCAAGATGTACGCCGAGAACCCCGCACGCATCGCCTCCTTCCTCGTCTTCATCGGCTTCAACCTCACCTTCTTCATCCAGTTCGTCGCCGGCACCCAGGGCATGCCCCGACGATACGCCTCCTACCCCGACCAGTACACCCTCTACCACCAGATCTCCACCGTCGGCGCCTACCTCATGGGCATCGGCATGTTCACCGTCGCCGCCAACCTTCTCCACTCGCTCCTCCGCGGCCCCAAGGCTCCTCCTAATCCCTGGGGCTCGAACTCCCTCGAGTGGCGCACCGCCTCACCGCCCCCCCACGACAACTTCGCCCACACCCCCACCGCCGGCGATCCCTACGACTACTCCGCCTGGCGCTACGCCTCACCCCGCGAAGGCTACGTCCGCGATCCCAACGCCGCCCCCACGCCTTCCCACTAACCCGCATCCGCCCCCCCGGACCCCCCGGACCTTCCAGGGCCTTCACCTATGACCCAAGCCACGCCCACCACCCAACACGACGAGCACGGCGGCCACGACCCCAACCTGGCGCATCATTTCGAAACCCCCAAGCAGCAGTTCGACTCCGCCAAGGTCGGCATGTGGGTCTTTCTCGCCACCGAGATCCTCATGTTCGGCGGACTCTTCTGCGCCTACGCCGTCTGGCGCTCCAACCACCCCGACGTCTTCCTCTACGCCCACACCAAGCTCGACTGGCGACTCGGCGGCATCAACACCGTCCTCCTGATCGCCAGCTCCTTCACCATGGCCTGGGCCGTCCGCGCCGCCCAGCTCGCCCAGAAGAAGCTCATGGTCGCCCTCCTCGCCCTGACCATCGCCGGCGGCTGCGGCTTCCTCGTCGTCAAGACCATCGAATACTCCGCCAAGTACCACCACGGCCTATGGGTCGGCCGCTGGAACCAGTACCACCCCAACTACCAGGGCCCCAAACACGAGCAGGGCGACGCACACGCCACCGAAGGCGCCGTCCACGAGGGCGAAGCCGCCCCCGCCCCCGCCCCCGGAAGTGGCGCCGGTGATCCGAACGTTTCAGCCCCCGGCTCCGCCGGGGGGTACGATCAATCTGCCCCCGCCCACGAAGACCCCGCCGCGCCCGAACACTCCCAAGTCACCCACGCCCCCGCCGGCCCTCAGGGCGTCGTCCCCGCCCTCGTCATGCCCCCCACAAGCGCCCAGGTCCACGCCGACCTCGCCGAAGCCTCTCACACCTCCCACTACAACCTCGCCTGGGAGGACCTTCCCCCCGCCGAGCAGGCCCGCACCCATCAGTTCTTCCAGATCTACTTCCTCATGACCGGCCTGCACACCTTCCACGTCATCGTCGGCCTAGGACTGCTCGTCTGGATCCTCCTCCGTGGAATCGCCGGCGCCTTCGCCAGCGCCTACTTCACCCCCGTCGATCTCGTCGGCCTCTACTGGCACCTCGTCGACCTCATCTGGATCTTCCTCTTCCCCCTGCTCTACCTCATCCACTAACCCCCGGAAGTTATCCATGATCGCTTCTGACCATGATCACCCCGACGCCCACCAGCCCCACGCCGTCCCCCTCGGCGTCCTCGCCGGCGTCTTCGCCGTCCTGATGCTCCTGACCTTCCTCACCGTCGCCGCCACCTGGGTCAACCTCGGCCAGTTCAACATCTGGATCGCCCTGGGCATCGCCGTCGTCAAGGCCGTCCTCGTCGGCCTCTACTTCATGCACCTCCGATACGACAGCCCCTTCAACGGCCTGGTCCTCGCCATGGCCCTGATCTTCGTCGCCCTCCTCATCGGCGGCGCCCTGATCGACACCCACCAGTACCAGCCCAACGTCGACGCCGCCTACTCCCCCGACTCCCCTCGCCCCCCCATGATCGACGTGCAGTAACCCGATCCCCTCGGAGACTGCCCATGCAAGCCCCCCCTCAAGACACGAAATACCAGCCCACCCCCCCCAACACCGGTAAACTCGGCCTGCTCCTCTTCCTCGCCGCCCTGGCCATGCTCTTTATCGCCAGCCTCCTCGCCTACGCCCTGATCCGCTACACCGGCCAGAACGCTCCCCCCTCCGGCTCCATCCACCTCCCCGGGGCCCTCTGGATCTCCACCATCGTCATCCTCGTCAGCTCCGTCACCATCCAGCACGCCCTCGCCTGCGTCGCCCACGAAAAACAGCTCCACTTCAAGCTCTCCATGACCGCCACCATCCTGCTCGCCACCCTCTTCCTCGCCGTCCAGGCACCCAGCCTCTACCTCCTGCTCCAGCGCCACCACGACCTCGCCGCCCAGAACATCCACCTCTACGGCCTGATCTTCATGCTCATCCTCCTCCACGCCCTGCACGTCCTCGGCGGCGTCATCCCCATGCTCATCACCTGGATCAAAGCCCTCCAAGGCCGCTACGACCATGAGCAGCACCGCCCCGTCGCTTATCTGACCATGTACTGGCACTTCCTCGACGCCGTCTGGCTCGTCATGTTCACGACGCTGCTCGTTCTGGCATAAGACAGGCCGACTGCCACCGGCAGTGGCTGCCAACAAGCCGCGACCGTCAGGGAGCGGTGCCGCGATACGTCAGCAGCTTGGCTGACACCACGTTGCCCCGGCAAGCGCGGCCCACGGAGGATGACCCGTGGCAGTTAACCCGGCAATGGGAGCAGTCGAAGTGGGATCGGCCCGTGAACGGGCCGCAGCTGACGGACGCCGCAAAGCTAGTGGACTGCAAGGCGATTGAAGATCAGGGCAGGGGCTGGGGAGGGGTCATCGAGGGGGCAGAAGGAGAACT
Source organism: Phycisphaeraceae bacterium (assembly GCA_020850375.1). Next base: position 5,008 of record JADZET010000449.1, read on the forward strand.
CGAGTCGGTCGCCAGTCAGCTTGAGGGTGACGCTGACATGGCTGCTGTCGCCCGGGTCGTGGATATCTTCGTGCCACACGGCAGTGCCGACCAAGACATCGCCCATGCTCTGGGTCTGGACAAGCCGGAACTCCTGGACTA
>JADZET010000450.1 GCA_020850375.1 Phycisphaeraceae bacterium
CCCCCGACGGTGCTCCCCACACTCTCACGCGGCAACTGGATGTCGACCGCCTCCTCCCCGAACTCCCGCCTCACGAACCCCCCGAACACCGTCGCCAGCGTCCTGCCGACGTCCAATGAGGTGTCGATCACGCAGACCCGGGCCTGTCGGTCGACCTTCGCTTGGGTTTCCAGGCGGACGCGGTCCTCGCCGTGCAGGCTCTCGACCGCCAGCACCGCCAGCCGCAGCGTCGATTCGACCTCGGCCATCGGCACGGAGTCACGGAAGGTGAACGTCACACGTGAATGGGTCATCAATGGAATCCTCCGCCTCGAAGGGCAGCCCTCATTAGTCATCTACCGGAATGTCTCGCCGGATGGCTGTTCGGCTTGGGAATTTGGTGCCAGACCGGCTGCGCTCAGGGCCTGTCCGATCTGCTGGATCCGCCACCGCACCTGACCCCGGCTCAGGCCCAGCAACCGCCCAATCTCCTGCCCGCTGCGCTCCGGCAGCAGGTTCGCCACCTGCCGTAGCTCCTGCGGGAGCCGCTCCAGCACGGCCCGGACGTCGATTCCCAGGTCCCGCCCCGCGGGCGTTGTTCCATCGCCCGGCAGCACGTTCTTGTCCACCACCTCGATCGTCACGTTGCGGCGGTCGTCGCGCTTTTGAGCCCTGCGATGCTCGATGAGGTTCAGCAGCTTGTTCTTCGTGATCTGGCTGACGAACTGCGCCCGGGTGCCGCGCGTCGCGCGATACAGGTGCATCTGTCGGACCACATGCAGGGCCAGCTCCTGTTCGAGGTCCGCCAAGTTGCAGGCCCGATACCCGTAGTGGCCGATCATTTTGCGGGCCTTTTCCTTGATGATCTCCGCGTCGGACGGTTGGTACCGCTCGCTCCAAAGGGGGCGGTGCATGCCTCGGCTCCCCCAGCCGCGGGGGAGGAGCACGCATAGGAGAAAGCCAGAACCGAGCGCCCGTCAGACGGGACCAACGCAGACACGGGACCGCTGTGAGTAAGCCTTGATGGCTTTCACCCACAGCGGACTCCGCGTCGCGGCCGGTCAGCTGTCTGGTTTGATGATTGAATGACCTGGGAACATCCCAGGATCACATCGGGTTCGACTCCTCGAAGTCTGCGAGGCGGGGCACGCCTTGCCATATCTCGATCAGTGGGATGACGCCGCTGCCGAACTTGTCGAGCTCATGCAGGAAATCAACCACTTCCTGCTTGAGGACGAAGTCGTTCACGTCGAACTCGGGCCGGACCTGGTTTTCGCCACCGGATTTCCAGCGGCGAAAGAACCGGGGCGGTGGTGTTAAGACCGGGTCGCCATCGACGACATGTAGTTGTTCGATCCTGCCGAAGCCGAGCGACTGCATGGCCGAGACGAGCCGCTGCCTGGCCAATGAGAGGCTGGACTTGTGTACGGCCGATGAATGCTTGGAGACGTGTAAACGAACCATTACAGACGATCCTTCTGGGTTAGGTGAATCTCGTGAGGTGGGCTCACAGGGAACAGCTAGGTCACGCGTGGTGTCACAAGATCGGTGTCATCGCGGGCGGTTCACCCCCCCTTCCAGGCCAGACTGGCCGGCATTGACCCCCCCCATCGGCTTGTGGTAGGGATTGGCAGGCCGGCCCCAAGCACCGAAAGGTGTTTGCAGCCGGGCTTGTCCAAAGCGATTGAGATGGGGTATAGGAGCGCCCCGCTGGTCACGGACGAACGTGGCCCACGGTCCGCCGGAGAATGCGGGCACGGAGCGCCGGGATGTGTTCTTAGACTGCTCTAGCTCTTTCGTTGGTCCAAAAAATGGCATGCCGCGCCACTCCTCATGGAGTGGTGCGGGGATTTCGCATCCACTGTCCGTGTTGTGTGATTGGATACTTGGCGGCTGCCACCTGGTTTTCAGGTCAGGCAAGCGCCAACAAGGTCAGGGTCTGCCGAACGAATCGTTGCCGGAGGGCTGACCTTGTAGTGTGATTCTTGGGATAGATCTGTACGATGTCAAGTGGGCAACGCAGTATCCTCAGGATTGGAGGTAGTCTTGATCGTCGCTCGCCACATCCGTCGCTGCACCCGCCAGTCCGGCTCTGCAGCAATCGCCCGGACCTGCCGTTCTTTAAGCGGGTCGCGCCCAGCCTCGACGGGCGGCAGGAACAGGAGTTCCTCCTGGATACTCGGTGCGAGGCTGAGCAAGCTCATGACCTGCGTGACGCGCGCCCGGGTCACGTGACCCAGACGGGCCAACTCGGCGTAATCCCGCACCTCTCCACTCGCCACGAGGTTCTCGAACCGGATCGCCAGCGCCATCAAGCGAGAGACACGCGGCGTGCGGCCAGCAGGGGCTGGGGGCGGCGTGGGCGCTTCGCCCCTCACCATCTGCTTCCGCCCACGGTCGGCGCGGGTGAAGTGCACATGGGCGCGAACCGTCAGCCCCGTCTGCGCCGTTGTCATGCCGTGACCTCCTCGAGCTCCTGGGTGAGCGTCTTGATGCCGTTGGGCCGGAAGGTCACCGCGACCGTCCCGGCCTTGCCGTCGTAGTCCACGCGCTCGACCAGCAGGCGGATGATCCGAGCCTGCTCGCGCGGACTGAGCGTCTCCCACACCGGGTTGAAGGCCGACAGCGCGACCTGAACCTCGCGTTCATCCACCATCTCCCCTTCAATTGCCACGATCTCGGCCCGGATCTTCGTGGCCCGCTGCTCGGATGCGTGGAGGCGTTCCTGCGTGTCGGCCAACTCTAGCGTGGCCGCGCCTGGGGCCAGCTTCCGAAGCCGGGCGTCAAGCCTGGCCATATCCTTCTGGATTGCTCGTTCCTCGGCCTGCAGATCGTCGAGAGCCTTCTTACTCTGGCGGTGTGCCTGCCGGACGGTCTCGGTCAGCACAGCCGGGTCCTGGCCCACCGCCTTGATCTGTTCGACGACGAACTTCTCGATCTCCCCCGCCGGCACCGATTTGGTGGGGCAGGTGTCCCAGCCACGCTTCTGGGCTTTCATGCAGACGTAGTACCGATACCTACGGTTCTTCTGGGCGCTGTAGGAGTGCATCATCGCGCACCCGCACGGACCACAGCGGATCAGCCCCTTGAGCAGCGCCCCGTACCGGTTCCGCACCAGCGTCCCGCCCGTCCTGCCGTTGTGCTGCAGCACCGCCTGGACACGTTGCCAGACCTGTTCGTCCACGATAGCCGGGTGTTCCCCTGGATGAACCTCCTCGTGGTGGCGGATCTTGCCGACGTAGACCACGTTCGTCAGCAGGCGGTACAGCAGGTTTTTGTCGAGCGGCAGACCGCCGACATGCTTACCGCCCTTGGTCGTCCAGGCCTTGGTCCGCCAGCCCCGCCGATCCAGCTCCTGGACGACGGGGATCAGTGCTCCATGTTGGAGATAGAGCTCGAACACCGCCCGCACCCGGTGGGCCTCCTCGTCATTGACCACCAGCCGTGGCCCGGCCGGGCTGCTCAAGAGGTCGTACCCCAGAATTGGTCTGCCGCCGGCGAACTTGCCCTTCCGCCGGGCCGCCGCGATCTTGTCCCGCGTCCGCTCCGAGATGATCTCCCGCTCGAACTGAGCGAACGAGAGCAGGATGTTCAGCGTCAGCCGGCCCATGCTGTGGGTCGTGTTGAACTGCTGCGTCACCGAGACAAAGGAGACGTGATGCTTATCGAACGTCTCCATGATCCGAGCGAAGTCCATCAGCGAGCGTGACAGGCGGTCCACCTTGTAGACCACCACGCAGTCGACCCCGCCCGCCGCGATGTCCTTCATTAGGCGTTGCACCGCCGGCCGGTCCATGTTGCCGCCGGTGAACCCGCCGTCGTCGTAGCGGTCGGGCAGACACGTCCAGCCCTCGTGCTTCTGGGCGGCGATGTAGGCCTCGGCGCTCTCGCGCTGGGCGTCGAGCGAGTTGAACTCCTGCTGCAGCCCCTCCTCCGTGCTCTTACGGGTGTAGATGGCACATCGGACCTGCTGCCTCTCGCCCGACGCTTTGCCCTTGGCCTTACTCATGCTGACTCCCAGTTTGGCTTCCGGGGGCCGGGGGCGAGGCCGAAGAACAGGTGCCCGTTCCAGTGGGACCCGGTCACGGCCTTGGCCACGGCGCTGAGCGACCGATACACCTGACCCTCCCATTCAAACCCCTTGGGCAGGACCGTCACCTCGACGACCCGGCCGCAGTACTGCCGTGTCAGGACGGCACCAGGCATCGGAACACGAGCGTCGCCGGACACCGGCGCTGGTCTCACCCGCTCGACCGCCCCGGACGTCGTCTGTGGGACGCGGGGCATGGTCATGCGGATATCCGCGTCACGGGCCAACTCCGCCGCCCGCTTCCGCGCCCGGTCGGACAACGTCCCCTCAGCCAGCGACTGCAGCCGCCATGCCAGGCGCTTGCGGAGAAAGTCCTTGTTGCCCGACCGACTCGGCTCGCCAAAGACCTCCAGGTACTTCTCACGGAGTTGACACGGCGTCATCCGGTGCAGCCCCGCCATATCGATGTTCGTGCTCTGGATCATCTGTCATCCCCGTGCTCTGGCTCTCGGGTGTCGCTAACAACGTTGTCCATGAAGCCTCGTTCCGGCGCAGAGATCAAGCCCCCCTGTGAGTAATCCGAGGCGGTCACCGATGGTGGTGTTTCGGCGGGGACTGCCGCCCGTCGATGCAGCCGCAACACGCCCGCCGCCAGGATGGCGGCAAGTTCCTCGACGCGCTCCTCGGCGGTCATGTGGGCAGGGTCCGTCGGGTCAATGCAGCTGGCCATCGGTGCGATCCATCAGGGGCGATGCCCGCAAGGACGCACGCTCCTGCGGCGACTGGCGTGTTGCGTGGCAACCGGATGCTGGGCCGACACCATGTCGACCCCTCATCTGTTAACTACCGGGTTGGAGGTTGTGATGGCTGTTGCGGCGCGGATAATTCCATGTGTGTGGGAGTTCGTCTTGAGCCGGCGGGTCAGGATCGTGCCTGGCACAGCCGAATCGCTCAGGCCGGGTAGCCCCCATAGGAAGAGAGGTGGCTTTTGGAAGCATTTCTGACTTCCTGCCCATCACCCCACCGAACAGCGGGGATAACCACAGGCCGGGCTGTCGGGTAACCGACATGGTGACCAACCACCAGAAAGGCCATGAAGATGTGGGATTGCGGTAAGGTATGGCACGAAGGGCACGCCAAAGTTGGGTTTGGCGAGCCCATTTCTATTCATGTAAGCAGCGGCTTTTGGGCGGCGCGATGGTCAATCGATGCCTCGGCTCGATGACCAACGCCGATGTGTCACGCCACAGTCAACCAAGCCATTGCCCAGCCGTCGTATCTGCATCGAGGCTTAGCGCGTTCGATAGAAGGGTTGCGTGCCGGGTTCGAACGCAACCGGGTTGTTAACTGGGAGGGGGTTTGGCGACAGAGAATCAGAGAGTTCTCGGCCCGACGAGCTTCTCGGCGGGCAGACCAGCGTTGGCGACGCGCTCTATGTCCCTCTCACGCGAAGACCACCCCGACGCGGACCGCGCGTAACCCCTTGCGATTCCTCGCGAAAACGAAAGAACCCCACAGCCTCTCGGCAGCGGGGTTCCGCGTTAACTCGCCGGTGCGGCAGCTCCGCACCTAGGACTTAAGCTCCCCGAGCACAACCGTACTCATAACCACTCTCACTTCTGACCTCGTCGGCTTGGTTCGCAGAGCGCGGCAGTGGCGGCCAAGGCTCCCAGGATGATCAAGTCCCGGCTGAGCAACCAAATGTACGGTGTTCCAGTTCCCGTCGAACTCGTCCGGCCAAAGCACCCGCAGGTCAGGTCAATCCCCCGCAGCCACGCGCAGGCAAGTGCTGCGGTGAACACCAGCATCAGGCCCATGAGGATCGGTAGCGACGGCCGGACCAGCCAGGGCGTCAGCACCGCCACGCCGCAGAAGATCTCCAGCCACGGTAGGTAGAAAGCCACGGCCAGAGCCGCTTTCTCGGGCAAAAAGTGATAACCCTGGACGTCCTTCCAGAACATCAGTGGATCAACAGCTTTGACCACCCCAGCATAGATGAACAGCCCAGCCAAGCTCAGGCGGAGCAGCCAAGCGATTACCGACACGGCGGAATGGCGGACTCGATTGTTCACGGCGTCTGGTCGAACCACAGGGCCCTTTGCTTCTGGGCCCACATTCGCCATTCGGGGCGGGGATCGGCTTCAATGACCTGGTCGAGGAGCTTGCGGGTGGCCTCATCCTTGAGCCCTCGCTTGTAACTGGTACGGGCGAGGTTGGCCACGGTTTCGTGGCGTTTGGGGGCGAGGTCCAGGGCCTTCTGGTACCAGGTGATGGCTTGGTCGAGTTGGCCGACGGCCTCGTAGACCATGCCCAGGTTGTGACGAGGCTCGGGGCTGTCGGGCATCAGGCGTGCCGCGACATCGAACTCCGTGGCGGCCGCATAGAACTGGTCCCGACGGTAGTGCAGCACGCCCAAGGCGTTGTGGGCCGGGCCATAGGAATCGTCGGCCGCCAGGGCCCGGCGGAGCGTCGAATCGGCCTCGGTCAGATCATTCTTTTGAAGATGTTCGTTGGCCTGTCGCGTGAGGGAGTTGGCCAGGGGGGTGTCGACAACCGGGGCGGTGGGTTGCGTCGTCGCAGGCGTGTGGCGCGTCTTCGAGGTGGACTGACAGCCAACGGCCACAGTGGCGGATAAGAAGAGTGTCGCCAACCAACGCAAGCACGAAAACATCTGTCTGCGGGAGAACATCCGGGAGTTCCGTGACATCGTGATCCTTTAGGGCGTGGATGGCGTGGGGCGGTTATTGGTGTTGGCCGGGGCGTAGATCCAGTAGGCCAGGGCGACCTCAGCGTTCCAGGTCCCGCCGGCTGCTTCGGCGTCGCTCCGTGGGGCGGAGAGGCGGATCTCCTTGACGCTCAGGTTCGCCTCGTCGGTCGAGACGTTGTACAAGAACCCGAGCAAGGAGGGAAGAGCAACCTGCCTAAGGCTCAGCCGCGTGGTCAGTTCCAGATAGGGCGTGTTACCGACGCGCTGCGGGCTTTGAGGCTCGATTCGATCGAAGGAGGAAGTGGCGAGTTTCGCGGCTGTGGCGGCGGACTCGATCTTTTTCGCCAGTTCGGGCTCGAGCAATTCCTGTGAGGCCACGCGCTGCGGCCGCTCGCGCAGCTCACGGATGCGATGCTCGAACTGTCGGACTTGACTCAGATCGTCGCCGGCAGCCAGTGCCCACGCGCGGCTGCTGGCCATGAACCAGGCCGATACTGCAGCCAAGACGAAGGCCCCCAGCAGCGTGGCGGCAAGCAGACGTGTGAATCGCGGGGACTGGAGCATCAGCGTCCCTCCTGCTTGATCGGATTTGGCTTGGAAGCCTTGGCCGATAGGGGAGGTGTTATCGGCGGCAGTGAAGTCGCTGAGGGACTGTACTTGGCATGCAGCGTCACGGCGATGGCCTGGTCGCGCAGACGTTCCGTGCGTGGAGGGTCGACCTGAAGTCCGCTCTGAGCACGCAGCGCCCCCGCCAGGACGTCGGCGTCGGCGTGGGATCGCACCTGGCCGTCAAGTGCGACGGTCGTGGGGCTGAAGCGAAGCTCCAGCAGACGGAAGCGCAGGCCCGTGGGCAATCGCCGGAAGGTCTCGTAGAGCGTGGCTAGGGCCGAGGCGGGGCGCGGCACATCATCTCCCTGGCCCGCCAGCCCCTCGATGCGGCGCCGTTCGCTGTCGAGGAAGGCCCGCACGGCCAGCGGCAGCGGTCGGCCGGGGTAAAGATCGTAGAAGATCTGAGATTGAGCCTGTTCTGCATGCCCGGCGTCGGCGCGGTAGCTCAGGCCTCGCCAGGACATGGCCAGCGTCAGCGTCAGCAGACAAATGACGGCGGCGAGCATGGCCGCGTGCAGAGCCGGCCGGATTGTCCGCCAGCGGTCGGCCGCGCCCAGGGCGCCACGGCGGAGGTTGAACCAAGGCACCTGGCGATCGGCGAAGATGGCGGCGGCGTGGGTGGCCACGTCCAGCGTCGTGGTGCCGCTGCCCTCCGCGGCGAGCAGTCCGGGGTGTTGCTTGCACAAGGAGGCATGGAAGGCCGGGGACAGCCCTATCGCTTCGACCCGCGGCGTGCGTGTGGGGTGACGCAGGCATTGAAGGTTGAGCCACTGGTTGACCAAAGTCGGGTCACACGGCAGGTGATGCCAGGCCTCAATCCAGGGGCATCCGACATGGCCGTTCGGATGGGACATGGCGCCCAAGAGGATCAGATCGACGTCGTCGCCGTCGCCGTCGCCCAGGAGCATCAATCGAGGTGCGTTTGGTGACAAATCATGCGACATCGAGGAGATGGCTCCCTGCGCGGCGAGCAGGGCTGTGGGCGTGATGGTGTGCACATGCACGTCGTGCTTTTCGAGGGCGATTAGCAACGGGCCCAGCCGCGTCGAGGCCACGGTCACGCCTCGGGCGACGGGGCCGTGAACCTGGAAGTCGGCCGTGACGTCCTCGGCCGGCAGGGGGAGTTTTTCCTCGAAGCGGTAGAGCAGCGGTTGAGTGTGGCGGCTGCCGCGTGGCAGGCCCTCCGTCGAGACCTTGGCGCTGTAGCACCAGGAGGCTGGCAGGGCGAGCACTGCGTTGATGGGGGCAGCAGCCAGATCGGGCGCAGCCTCGGACAAGATGGCACGAAGCGTCTGACTGATTCGTTCGGAGAGAAACTCGGGCGTGTCGGCCTGCTCGGCATTCGATGGGGGGGGCACGTTGGCATATCGAGGTGACTGATCGTTCAGCAGCACCGCCAGTCGCCATGCATTGTCCGAGGCGAAGAGGATGGCCTTGGGCGTAGGCGGGTTGAGCCAGGGATCAAGGCGATGATGCCGGAAGTGATCGACGAATTCCCGCCAATGCACCGCTTGCTGACGCAAGCGGTTCGTCAGAGAAGAGATGTCCGGCATCCACGGGGGCAGGGCGAACTTCATGGCCTGGGCGCTCCTTCGTTGTTCGGAGCGCCTTGAGGCGATGCCGGCTCGGCCTTGGGCATGACAAGCTCGCGGTCCTCGTCGTAATAACGGACGGTGACGCGGTCGGGCTCGATGCTCTGGATCGTGGCGTCCTCCACGGACTGGCCGATGTCGAGGAATAGAGTCTTGCCCGCGCTGTCCTGAACGATGGCCACGGACTGGCCGGGCTCGATCACGGTGCCCAGGAGTTTGACGCGCAACGGGGGAATCGCCCGCGTGGGCGCAGCGGCTGTGGCGACGGCTGCATCGTAGAGCGGCC
>JADZET010000451.1 GCA_020850375.1 Phycisphaeraceae bacterium
AGCCGTCGCCGTCGGCGCCGTCGTCGCCAGCTTCACCGTCGAAGCCTTCAGCCTCGGCAAGCTCCAGTCCATCAAACGCGCCGACATCGACCGCCGCCTCACCCAGTACACCAACATGCTCCAGTTCGTCGGCTAAGGCATCTGGCGATCGGCCGAACGCTTGATTGGGCGATGGGGTGAAGTGGTGGGATTGATCAAGTCAGCAATAGGGCCTCCAAGCCGGGCCCTTCAGGCCCGGATCACTTAGCCCCCGAGCCCACCGATGCCCCTACTTCCCCTCGACCCCCAGGGCCGCCTCAACGCCGACCTCCCCTGCATCAAATGCGGCTACAATCTCCGCGCCTCCGATCCCGCCAGCAACTGCCCCGAGTGCGGTACACCGCTGGACCGCTCCCTTCAGCCCGACCTGCTGGTTCTGGCTGACCCCGTCTGGCTCAAACGTGTCATCTCCGGCCTAGGCTGGCTGCTCGTGGCGACCGTCTTGGGTTTTGCTCTGACATTGTGTGATTATTACAGGCTGATTCAGTTCATACTGCTTAAAACCGATCCATTCGAGTGGGCTAACCCACTGCTGCGTTTCGTGGGGCTGCCGCAAAGTGTTCTTGACTTCATCGCCTGGATGCGTCTCACCACGCCCGTCCCGTTAGCCACCAACTCCAAAGAGAACCTGCCCCTCCGGCGTGTGATCCGTAGCCTCATCTGCTTCAGGTTTGCTCTGAGCCTGATCGGTGTCGCGTATCTGCCCATCCCGTCGACGCCCGCTCTCACAATCTTGCGGTTCGTGCTGGTGCCAGTCCTCCTCGGAACCGTCTTCATTGTGGCAAGCTTCACATTCCTTCGGAAACTTGCGCTGCGAATCCCCAGTCAGAAACTGGCCCGTCAAGCCCGGTGGCTGATGTGGTTCGCTCTCTCACTCATCGTTATTGACACGGTGCTATCATCCGAGTTCTGGACGGTTTCCTACGACTGGTTATTTGATTTCATCGTAATGTTGGTCGGTTATTCGACGTCGGAGGAAGCCAATCTCAATTATCTACTCCAACTGACTCTGTTTCTCTGGCTGGCCCTCTTTCTCAACCGCCTGCGCAAGGCAGTTCGCCAGACGATCCATCGTGCCGATGCCGCCGGAACGGATGTCCCAGCTCAGATTGGATAAGCCATGCCCCCCGCTATCCCCCTTGACCCCCAGGGCCGCCTCGACGCGGACATCGCCTGCGTCCACTGCGGCTACAACCTCCGCGCCGCCGACCCCGCCGCCAACTGCCCCGAGTGCGGCACGCCGCTGGATCGCTCCCTCCGACCCGACATCCTCCTCCTGGCCGATCCCACGTGGCTCAAGCGCGTCCTCTCTGGCCTAGGCTGGGTCCGCTGGGGCGTGTTCGGCATCGTCTCTTTGAGCACATTCAACCTGATCTGGCTGCTCCTAAGGCGTGCAACATACGACCGAGACTTCACCCTGGACGTCTGGGTAAACGCGCTCTTGACGATGACGAATCTGATCCTGCTTGTGGGCTGGTTCAGAGCCACCACCAATTCGCCCCTAAAGAGCTCTCGCCCTCCAGACCCGCCATCTCGCTGGGCGACACGCATCGCCGCCGCCGTGGGCTCCGCCTGGATGCTGGCCCTGATGGCCTGCGCCGCGATCGACGTGATTCATCTACGAGCCTTCGATGACGCCAGGCACTACTTTTCACAGGTCGGCAACGCGATCACCCTGGCATTTGGCCTGGAATACTTGCACTCACTGTCAAGCCGATCTGCTGATTATGTCCTGGCTCGTCGCCTGGGGTGGATGGCCAGATTGGTCCTGCTGTGCCTGGTGCTGATCGCCATGGGAATGATCATAGTCCACGAGGTGGACCGCCACAGGCCATGGGGATCTCTTGACCGGCATCTTCGTTTGGCCGGTGCCATCACCATCCTGCTCACCTGGCCCGTCCTGCTGATCGTCTGCGCCCTGAGCCTCTTCCAGATCGACCGCCTCCGCCGCGACATCGCCGCGATCCTGCGAAAAAACGTAGCGCCGACCTCCAACTCCTAACCCTTCCCCTTACATCTTCACCGCCCGCGCCCCCGCCCCCGGCCGCGTGACAAACGCTGACGGCTCGATCTTCGTCTCTTCGTGATACCGCAGGCACACCTCCGCCTGGATCGCCTGGGCCTTGCTCGCCTCGACCAGGCTCACCGTGCATCCGCCGAACCCCCCGCCGGTCATCCGTGAGCCGTAGACGCCCCCGTTCTTGTTTCCGGGGGGCCCGATCTCCATCGCCAAGTCGACCAGCACGTCCAGCTCCTTGCAACTGACCTCATACGCGTCACGCAGCGAGACGTGGCTCGCGTGCATGAGCTTGCCCATGGCAAGCCAGTCGCCATCTTCCAGCTTCGCCGCCGCGTCGGTCGTGCGGGCGATCTCGCCGATGATGTGATGCGCCCGCCGGAACACCACCGGGTCGAGCGTCGACTTATCTGCGATCAGCTGCCCCATCGTCGCGTCGCGCAGGCTCCGCACGCCCAGCGCCTTGGCCGCCTCCTCGCACTGCCGCCGCCGTTGCGCGTATTCCCCCCCGGAAAGTTCATGCCGCACGTTCGTGTTGATGATCAAGACCGCCACCGCCGGGTCGTCCAGCCGCACCTGCACCGTGTCGTGCGTCCGGCAGTCCAGCAGCAGCG
>JADZET010000452.1 GCA_020850375.1 Phycisphaeraceae bacterium
GGCATCATGGCCCGCAACGTCCAGCAGACGATGGCCCTGGACCTCCTGCTCGACGACGAGGTCAAGCTCGTGACCCTCCTGGGCTCAGCCGGCACGGGCAAGACCCTGCTGGCCATCGCCGCCGGCATGGCCAAGACCATGACCGAGGAGCGCTACGACAAGCTCCTGGTGGCCCGCCCGATCATGCCCATGGGCCGCGACATCGGCTACCTGCCGGGCGACAAAGACGAGAAGCTCGCTGCCTGGATGCAGCCGATCTTCGACAACCTCAGCTACCTGCTCTCGACGCGCACCGGCGGGTCGCAGTACGCCGTGAGCAAGTCGCCCGAGAACCGCATCACCGAGCTGATGGACTCGGGCAAGGTGGTGCTCGAACCGCTGACCTACATCCGCGGCCGGTCGATCCCCAACCAGTTCATCATCGTCGACGAGGCCCAGAATCTCACCCCGCACGAGGTTCGCACCATCGTCTCGCGCGTCGGCGAGGGCACCAAGATCGTCCTGACCGGCGACGTCGGCCAGATCGACAACCCCTACCTCGACTCGTCCTCCAACGGCCTGTCCTACTGCGTTGAGCAGCTCAAGGGCGAGCGGATGGTGGGGCACGTCCTGCTGGTCAAGAGCGAGCGCAGCGACCTGGCCTCCCTGGCCGCGGCGAAGCTGTAGCGGCGGGCGAGATTCTCACGAGCCCTGCGCCGGCGCCGAGAAGGCTATGCGCCACCGAGCGCCGAGGCTAGAATCTTGCCATGTGGCTCCGGCGTGCCTTTCTATGGTGTGTCATCGCTTCCCTGGCGATGATCGGCATTGACAATCTTCTGCTGGTGATCGCTGACGGCCACCGGGTCGTTCACCACCTGGACGACATCACCTTCAACACCCTCCCGGCTGTGCTCTGTGGCCTGGCATCGGTGGCAGCGGTTGCCATGCTTGGTCGCACCAGCTGGCGCTGGGTGATGATCATCGCCGTGGCGCTGAGTGTGCCCGCTTCCATATTCTGGAACGCCGTGTTCTGGGTGCCTGAGGTCAGTTACCTCCTGGGCTGGGATCTCTGGCGTTGGTCTCACTTTCGCCTGACTTTCTTCCACCAGGTCTTGTTCCTGATCACCTGCTGGGCCTGTGCTCTGCCTCAGATCGGTTTGCTCTCGGCGGCCAGACTCCAGCCGGGGTTTGGCACACGGCTCAGGGCCGTGGCGATCGGACTGGCACTGGCGTTACCGCTTCTGATCTCGTGGATGCTTTTGGCTGGGCCTATTAACCGCTTCATGGACCGCGTGCTGTGGTTTGTCGGCATCGCCGACGCCCTGGGGTCGCTGGCCGTCCCGGTTGTCAGCCGCATTCAGAAGATCGAGAAGGAAGAGAACGTTCAGTCCACAACGCTCGAGCTGCGTCTGGTCTGTCCCCGCTGTCTCCGGGAACAGATCTTGCCCTCGGGGGTTGGCCATTGCGCCCGCTGCAGGCTCCGGATCGAGGTCAAAATTGAGGAGCCGCGCTGCCCCAAGTGTGATTATCTGCTGCACCATCTCACTGCGCCGGTCTGCCCCGAGTGCGGGTGCGATCTGTCCCCGGACGAGGTTCCCGTTGCGTCGCTTGATCCGGCGACGATAAGCTGGTCTTCCTCCGCCGCGCACAAGGAGTCCTGATCATGTCGCTCAAACGAACATTTCTCTGGTGCATGATCGGCTCGGTGACCTTGGCGGCGGGACTGGCGATCCTGGCGTTGATGATGGACACGCACACATGGCTGGTCGGCCAGATCCTCACCAGCAGCTTCACGTTCAGCCTGTTCAGCCTCAGCGCCATGGGCGCGGCCTATGTCGTTGAGCGCAAGACGTGGCGGCCGGCGATGCTGCTGGCGATCCCCTGTTCGGTGCTGGCGGTTGGGCTCTGGTTCGCGGTGATCTGGGAGCCCTGGGGCTACAGCTACTACAGTTCATCCTCGATTTTCAACTCGGACTGGCAAGAGATTTGCGTCCGGGCGGGCTTCATCGCCTCCTTCTTCGCCTTCGCGCTGCCGCAGGCGGGGCTGCTCTCCCTGGCCTCGTTCCCGCCGGGGAAATATGTCTGGATGCAGCGGGCCGCGATCTACACCGCCCTGGTGATGCCCGCGCTGCTGTCCTTTGCCGTGCTGGTTGAACCCAATGACGAACTGTCTTACCGCGTCCTGGGCGTCGTTGGCATCCTTGACGCCCTGGGCACGCTGGCTGTCCCCGTGCTCTACCGCATCCACGGCCTGGAGAAGGACGAGGGCGTGCAGTCGACCAAGCTCGAGATTCGTCTGACCTGCCCGCGCTGCTTGCTCGAGCAGACCTTACCCACCGGGCCGGGCCGCTGCGCCCGATGCCGGCTCAAGATCGAGGTCAAGATCGAGGAGCCGCGTTGTCCCAAGTGCGATTACCTGCTGCACCACCTCACCGCGCCGGTCTGCCCCGAGTGCGGCGCGGCCCTCTCGCCGGAGGAACTGCCCGCCGAGGCGCCGAGCGCCATCCAGGCATGAGGCGTCCGGCTTAGACCTGAGTCTCCGTTGCGGATGCAGTCTTGGACGCTGTTGCGCCGTCCCGCCGAACCGGAATAAAACGAGCCATCCCAGAAGGGGTCGCCTGGGATGGCTCGAGAATCGAGGAACGCGTGGTCGTTCGCCTCTACGCCATCGGTGCGGGACGCGGCCCGCGGTGACTTTTCGACTCTCGGTGACGGTTA
>JADZET010000453.1 GCA_020850375.1 Phycisphaeraceae bacterium
CCATCCGCCTGTTTAGCGGACGATCGCAGATCGCCGTGATGTTCCACCAACACCTCTAACCGCCTAAGATGAGCGACTCTGGACCGAAACACCCCAACCCCTGATCCCCCCATGCCCACCCCCGGCCACGGGATCTTCCTCAAGACCTTCGGCTGCCAGATGAACGAGCTCGACTCCGACCTCGTCCGCAGCCAGCTCCGCGCCCTGGGCTATCGCTTCACCGACGACTGGCGGCGGGCCGACGTCGTCCTTTACAACACCTGCTCCGTCCGCGAGCACGCCGAGCAGAAGGTCTGGAGCCGCATCGGCGAGGTCGGCGTCCTCAAGCGCGAACGTCCCGGCCTCATCCTCGGCGTCCTGGGCTGCCTGGCCGAACGCGAGGCCCAGGCCATCTTCAAGAAGTACCCCCAGGTCGACCTGCTCTGCGGTCCCGGCGAGCTGGACAAGGTCCCGCTGCTGATCGAGAACGCCGTCAAGACCGCGCTCCCCGCCGAGCGCGTGGCCCTGGGCGGCGACACCCACCGCCGCTCCTCCACCCTCGCCGCCGCCGAGGACAAGCTCGAGCTCCTCGACCTCTCCCGCTCCTTCGACCCCGACGAGCACCGCGGCTCGGCCTATGTCCGCATCACGCGCGGCTGCAACAAATTCTGCACATACTGCGTCGTCCCCTTTACCCGCGGCGCCGAGGTCCATCGCCCCCCCGACCACATCGTCGAGGAATGCCGCAAGCTCGTCGACGCCGGTGTCGTCGAGATCACCCTCTTAGGCCAGACCGTCAACCACTATCACTACCACCACGGCGCCTCGGTCACCGTCGCCGGCCTGCAACAGCCCCAGATCGGCGGCGCCCCCGGAAAAGTCGCCCACTGGGCCAAGACCGATCGCGTCACCACCTTCGCCGACCTGCTCGCCCGCGTCCACGACGAGGTCCCGGGCCTTCTTCGCCTGCGATTTGTCACCAGTTTCCCGCGGGATTTCGGCGACGACGTGCTGGACGTCATGGCCGTCAAGCCGCGCATCTGCCGCTACCTCCACCTGCCCGTACAGTCCGGCTCCGACCGTCTGCTTCGCCTGATGAACCGCGGCTACACCGTCGCCGAGTACCGCGAGCTCCTCGACCGCATCGCCTCAAGACTTCCGGAGGCCACGCTCGCCAGCGACCTGATCTGCGGCTTCCCCACCGAGACCGAAGAGGACCACGCGCTGACCTGCGAGCTGATGCGACAGGCCAAGTGGAAGAACTGCTTCGTCTTCAAATACTCCCCCCGTCCCGGCACCGCCGCCTTCGACAAACTTCCGGATGATGTCCCCGACGAGGTCAAGCGCCAACGCAACAACGAGCTGCTCGCCATCCAGTCCAAGATCAGCGCCGACCTGCATGCCTCCTACGTCGGCCGGACGGTGCGCGTCTTCGTCGAGTCGATCAGCCACAAGGCCCGCAAGGCCCAGAAGCTCGCCGCCGGCTCGACCGTCCTCTTGGGTTGGGAGAAGCCCGTCACCCAGCTCTGCGGCCGGACCGACGGCGACCTGATCGTCATGTTCGACGCCGACGCCTCGCTCGTCGGCCGGATCGTCGACGTCGCCATCGACTCCGCCGCCCCCCTGACCCTCTTCGGCCGCCTGGCCGACCAGCCGGTCCCCGCCGCGCTCTGACATCTGCTCCCCCAATTCGCACCATGATCATTTCGAAATGATCGCCGCCCAGTCACCTCCCAAGGGGTGAGCAGGATTGGACATATCCATGTCATGTTCAGTTCAAGCACCGTCACTTTCATGAAAATAACGTGGTCCAGGAACGAATCAGCGGTATGTTCGAATCAGCAGCGTAAAGGCGCGCGGCCGGGCCGGGACAGGGGATTGGGATCGGGGGTCGGGGCGGAGTTGTGGTACGCCCACGGGAGAGAGAGGTCAGACATGTCCACGGCCAGACGTAGGGCCTGGATTGTGATCGCGACGGTGATGCTTCTCATTGCCGTCGGCCGGGTGGGGGTGGCGCGGGCTGACGGGCTTGAACGCCCGGCGGGCTACGCCTTGGCTCAGTCCGTCGCGGCCGAGAACACGTCTTCCCCGGGTTACTCAGCGACCGGCCGCAACCACTACCCGGAGTCGGGAGCCGTGCTCTTGCTCCTGATCGCGGCCACGTTCGGCGCCCGGCGACTACGCTGGCATTGGCGGCATCTCTAGACATGCACGGTCAAACAACCGCAGGACCGCTCCTCCCCGTCACCATCCCGCCGCGCCCGGACGCGGCGTGTGGATCTGCGCCCCCCATTCCTCGACGCCGTGCAGCCCGTAAATCAGCCGCGTGCTCTCGATCAGCACCGGCTGCGTGCTCTCGAACAGCACGCCGTGCCCCTGGTTCCTTCTGGCCATCTCCCGGTTGTCGAACATCAGCACCCGCTCGGCCGGCACCGTCAACTCGAACGTGTCACGCGTTGTAGCGTCGTACACGCACGTCATCGTCACCGTCGCAGCCGTCGTCCCGGGGTTGAGCAGATGGAACCACTCGAACTCATTGAACGGCAGGGGGGCCCGGGCCGGATCGAACTCGAGCTTGAGCCCGTCGCCGAAGACCCATCGCCGCGACAACTCGCTCCTGGCCAGCACGTCGCTGACCCCGCCGGCGAAGCGCAGGTTCTCCTCCCGGCCTCTCATCCCCGCGATCAGGATGTGGTCGACCATCACCCGTTCGCTGGCTCGCACCCGCATGCCCCACGGCCCGACGTTGGTTGTCGCCTCCGCGTAATGCTCCGGCAGCGCCACGTACCGGTTACCCCAGGCCCCCAGCTCCCACGCCGGCAGATCGCACGGCGGCCGGTCCGCGTAGTAGACGCGCAGCTCAATCTTCGCCGTCCGGTCCGACGGGTTGAAGAACCGGAACTCGCTGAATCCTCGCCGGGCGTCGTCCTCCGTCGGTTGGCGGCAGAGGCCGTTGGCGATGTAACTCTCGTAAGCCATCGTGTGTCCTTAGGTCACTGACCCGCCGGTGCGCTGAGAATCCGTCCGATGCTCAGCCCGTGCGGCTCGAACCCCAGTTTCGCGTACGTCTGGTGCGGCGCGGGATTGTAAATGTCCGAGCCCACCGACGCCTCCCGCGCCCCGCGCTCCCAGCTGGCGATCAACATCCGCGACACCAGCGCCGCCGCGATACCCTTGCGCTGGAACGTCGGCGTGACCCCCAGCATGTAGATGTTCGCCGCAGGGTGCCCGAGCCTGGCCGCCAACTGCGGCTGCATCACGTACCCGATCGCCCCGACGTCCTGTCCCTCGGCGAACGCCCGGATGACGCGCGGCTCAAACCCCACCCACGACTCGTTGCCCAGCTCGCTCTGCCCCGGCAGCTCCGCCAGCGGCACGTCCCTGTATTCCATGGCGATCTTGGCCTCGACCACCGCCGGCCTCTGGCTCATCCGCACGACCTTGAAGACCGACTCGCCCGCCGTCCTGTACCCGTGATACCCCAACGCCATGTGGCTGGCGATGAACTCCACCGGCGCCATCGGCTCCCCGCCGTCGAACAGCCCGCGGTAGAACGGGTATCCCCCGTCGCAGTGCATCCCCAGCAGGCGATCATGCCCCTGCTCTCGCAGCGCCGCCGTCGCCTTCTCGACCAGCAGCACCCCCGCGTCCAGCCGCCCCGGGTCCATCATGACCATGCTGATCCGCGCGTACCGCCGCGACCGGTTGTACCAGTGCTCGGTCGGCCCCGTGACCGTCCAGTGCACCCACCCGACGACCTTGCCGCTGTCGACCGCCGCCAGCAGCGTCGCGGGGTCGAAGTAGCTCTTGCGGCAGACCAGCTCGACGAACAACTCCGGCGTCAGCGGCACGATGTGCGCGTTGGCCGCCGCCTGCCGGTTGTACAGCGCGGTCATCCCGTCGAGATAACGTGTGTCGAAGCTTTCGAGGGTGATGGGCATAGGATGGCCGATCTTCGATGGCCGATTACCGATTGAAGTCAGACCAAACAATGACCCGCGATTGTCCAACCACATCGGCAATCGCACATCGGCAATCGGCAATTCTTACAGCAGGGCCGTCAGGTCCGCCAGGGCCCCGTCGATCGACCGCAGCGTCAGGTCCTTGGCCTTTTCGTGCGGCACCTTCATCGTCGCCAGCTCGCCCTGGAGCTGCCGCAGCTCGACGCCGTAGTCCTTGCGCTGCTCCGCCGTCATGCGGTCGCGCAGGTAGATCGGCGGGCTGCCCACCGATGGGTTCTTGTCCCAGATCATGTACTCGAGCGACAGGGGCCCGTCGCCGATCTTGAACGTGCTGCGGCTGAGATAGGCCTTCTCGCCGCGGATCATCCAGTCTGTCAGCGTCTCAAGGTCTTGCCCTGTCGAGCCGTAGACCGCTCCGACGGCCCGTTTGACCGCGTCGCGCGGCGGCAGCGTCGGCTCGCTGAGCACATACGCCCCCGCCCGCCAGGAGACTTCCTCCACCGGGTTGTAGAGCGGCCGGTAGTAGATCTCATTGGCCCGCCCGCCGTCGCGGTAGACCGCCGCGATCGCCTCGGCCGCGCCGTACCCCAGCGGCACGAACCAGCGCAGCCGGTGGTAGTGCTGCGGCGGCTCGACGAACGCCCCGCCCACCGACCCGAACGGGCAGTTGAGCTTCTTGGTCAGCTCCGGCCGCACGCCCTTGCGGGCCGACAGCTCGCTGACCTCCAGCAGGTAATCGAACGACCCCGACATGCGGATGATGTGCGCCATCTCCTCGGGCTCGTCGACGCGCAGCCCCCAGCAGGCGGTGCCCACAATCCAGTCCGGCCGGTTCTTGCGGACGTATTCGGCGCTGCGCATCAGGATGTCGGCGTGGTGCTCAGCATTGGACCGCTTCTCGCACTTGGGGCACTTGCACCGGCCCTGGTCCGCCGACTGCATGGACAAGCCGTCGAGCCCCCACTTGGGGTCCATCACGTAGTCGAGCACGCGCTTCTGCCACTCCCACGCCGCGGGCTGGAAGGGGCACATCACGTGCTCCTTGGAGTTGGCGTTGTCCGGGGCGGTGACCTCGGGGTGCTCGCGGATGATCCGGTCGAAGCCCCACGAGTAGATGCCCATGCCCGAGACGACCTTGAGGCCTCGCTTGTGCGCCTCGTCGGTGAACCAGCGGACCTGCTGGGCCCGCTTGGCATCGACGCTGCTGGCCAGATCGCTGGGCCACTCGCGCCCGATGAAGAGCCCCCAGACCGAGTTGATCTCGACGCCCGTGTCCTTCTGGGTGTCGAGCATGCGTACCTGGTCCTTCATCATCTGCTCGTCCCAGAGCAGGCTGGGCCACATGGAATTCGGCGTCGGCTCGCTGGCGCAGTCGCGCAGCCAGCCACAGGTGATCCGGTGGCGAAAACGATCCTGAATCATGGTCAAAAAATCCTTACAAGTTGGAATTATTTGAGGGCTCGCCATCTTAACGGTGGGCCGAATCGCGGCAACAAGCAGGCAGGATTTCGACACGACATTATCGATGTGAAAGTGGAGAGTTATCGGGCCCAAAGGTTTGTTTGGGTAAGGTCACCGGGTGCCGCAGACGCAGTCTAAGTTTCGTTTTCACCGATATTTGATGTAAAAACTGAGAAATGAAGAAGTAAGGAATCGACCGCTTTAGACCCTAATTTGTCCCAAAAGGGATTTTTGTTGCTTCGGAACGATCGTGGCGGTATTATTCCCAAACTCGTGTGATATTCGTCGTGGTTTCCTTGTCGACGTGATCTCCGGGGTCATCCTTCAACCGCTCTTTTTTAGGAGGTCGAACGTGAGAACTGGCATTGGAACATTGACGGCTCTGGCATTGGCGGCCGGGCTGGCCACTTCCGCTGGGGCGACGTTGTCCGCCAACCTGATCAACGGCGGCACGTTTGAGGGCGCGGGCTTCAACGGTGTGGATACCACCAACGAGAACCTGAGCTTCCTCAAGCTCCTGGATTCGCCTCGGACGGCGGCGGAGATCGGCGCCAACACTGACCCCGTGCGGGCCTGGCAGTTCCATTCCGGCGGCGTGGCCGCCGAGGACGCCGGCGGGTACACCACCGGCCAGACCTTCACCGACGTCGGCAAGTGGATCGGCGCGTTCGGCATGGGCATCCTGCCCGATGCGCGTTCGCCCGAGACGTTAGGGGTCAACATCAACCGCTCGATCGTGCAGCGTAACGGCCAGCCCACCGGCGTGCTCGAGAGCGTCGGCTACCGCAGTTGGGCCACCCAGATCATCGCCGCCCCGGCCAACCAGATCGCCGGCCCGGCCACGATCAACTTCGATTACTGGTTCAACCAGTGGGAGGACGTCGTCCAGGACGCCGACAGCATCTTTCACGTCTGGATCGGCGGCGTCAACGAGGCCGACCTGCCCACCTGGCAGGACCGCGCGGGGCCCCTGTGGGGCGGTGCGACCACCGACCCGAATTGGCCGAACGTCAACCCCCTCTGGGACAGCCCCGACTGGAACACCTGGGGCTGGGGCGGCATCGGATCGGACAAGCCCGACGTCGGCTCCCAGGGCCTTCAGTGGCACACCTTCTCGGCCACCAACCCCGGCGACACCACCTTCAACATCACCACGCCCTACGACTACTACTACGTCTCGATGTGGATGACGACCTACTCCGAGCCGCATCCTTATTTCTGGCTCTACGGCAAGAAGCCGACCGACCGCATGGCCGTGGCCGTTGACAACATGGACTTCCGCGTCACGGTCCAGAACCCCTTCGGCCACTGCGACATGAACCTCGACAGCCTCGTCAACGTCCAGGACATCAACCCCTTC
>JADZET010000454.1 GCA_020850375.1 Phycisphaeraceae bacterium
GGAGGACCCCAACACTACCACGCACGAACTAGCCTCGCGGGCCGCCGTCGACATCCTCGTCGATCGAGACACCCCCTGGTTCAACCTCCGCCAAGGCGCCCTCGGAGCGGCCGATCGCTGGCGGACGGTCCGGCCCGCCCTGCATGCAGCCATGCTCGCGGCCATCTTCTGTTTGTTGATCCTGACACTGGCCGCAACCTGGCGAGGAGCGAACTATCGCGCTGCGGCCGCGGGCGACGAGCAAGCCCAATCCCAGCTCTTTTACGACCTCTACCCCGGTCGCCCCCTACCGCTATCCGTGCGGGCCTTGCTCGACAGCGAACGACGCCGCATCGAAGGCCTGGCGGGCCAGGGGGATGACGTGCCCCGCCCCGCCTCGGCCCTGGCCACGCTCTACGAGACCTTCCGACGACTGCCGACGGGCCTGCGCTTCCGCCTGCTGGAGCTGCGCTTCAGCCCCACGACCGTCGCACTCGACGGCCAGGTGCGATCCCACGCCGACGCCGACGTCCTGGCGGGGGCGCTGCGTGCTCAGAACGGACTTCAGGTCGATCCTCCCCGCACGGAACGTCTGCGCGATCAGGCCATCGCCCTGACGCTGCACGCCAAGTACACACCCGCGGCGACTTCGCTGCCGCCGATGACACCCCCCCTGTCGGCCAAAGCTTCGACACCGAATCCGACCAAGCAGGAGGGACGCTGATGTTCCAGTCGTCGCGCACCACACGCCTGCTCATCATCGTGCTGCTGGGGGTCTTCGTCCTGGCCGCGATGTCAACTTGGTTCATGACCAGCAGTCGTGCCTGGGCTCTGTCGGCGGGCAATGACCTGCATCAGGCCCGGCAGTTCGAGCATCGCATCCGCGAACTGCGCCAGCGGCCGCAGCGCGTGGCCTCGCAGGAGCTGCTTGAGCCCGAACTGGCCAAGAAGATCGAGTCCGCCGCCACGGCCGCGAACCTCGCCACCTCCACCTTCGATCGCATCGAGCCCCAGAGCCCGCAGCGCGTCGGCAACACGCCCTACCTGGAACTGACCACGCGCCTGAGCCTGCGCCAGGTTCCTCTCGCGTCCCTGCTGGGCTTCCTGTACAACGTCTCGACCGACGAGGCGAACCTGAGCGTCAAGGAGATCCGCCTCTCCGCCCCACGGAGCGATGCCGAAGCAGCCGGGGAGACCTGGAACGCCGAGGTCGCCCTGGCCTACTGGATCTACGCCCCGGCCGATTCGAGCAAGCGTTCAACCTCGTCCATGCCCTGAAGGATCCCAATGCCACGGATGTTGACCTCCCCCACGTTGTCTTGCCGTTCACGCCTCTTGGCGGTGCTCGTCATCGCCATGACGTTCATGCCGATCATCGGCTGCCAGTCCGCCAACAAGACCCATCGCGCCGCCTCCACGACGCAACCTGCCGCCCCCGTCATCGACACCCCTTTGGCCAAGTCCCTGACGCGCCAGGCCAGCGAGCGCCTCGGTAAAGACGACCTGACCGAGGCCGAGTCGCTGCTCCGCCGTGCCCTGGCCGCGGACGACTCCTACGGCCCAGCCCACAACGCCCTGGGCGTCCTGCACTATCACCAGGACCAGTTCCATGCCGCCGCCACGGAGTTCGACGTGGCCGCACGCCTGATGCCCGACAGCCCCGAGCCTCGTCACAACCTGGGCATGGTCTACGAGGCCGTTGGCCAACTCGACCAGGCCATCACCTGGTACCAGAAAGCCCTGGAGCTCGCCCCCCAGCGTTACGAGACCGTGGCCAATCTCGTCCGCGCTCGTTACAAGCGCGGCCTCAAGGATGAGGTCACCCGCAAGCTCCTCGACCAAGTCATCGCCACCGACCCCCGCACCGAATGGCGCCAGTGGGCACAGAAACAAAGAGCCCTCTGGTTCGACCAGACGCCGTGACACGCACACCCGATCATCCCGCTGTGCCTGTAATCGCCTGGCTGCTGCGCCTGGGTCTGGCGGGTGTGTTTATCTACGCCGGGGTGGTCAAGGCGGTTGATCCACTGACCTTCTGGAAGGACGTCCAGGGCTATCACCTGTTACCCGAGCAGGTGGCCCTGGCCGTGGCCTTCTACCTGCCGTGGTTGGAGATCCTATGCGGCGTGGCGTTGCTGACACCCTGGCTGCTCCGTCGGTCGCTGCCGATCCTCATGTGCCTGACGCTGGTGTTCACCGCCGCGCTGGCCAGCGCGTGGCTGCGGGGGATCGACCTGACCTGCGGGTGCTTCGGCCAGGTAGGTTCGGCATCATCTGGAACGTCTTATCTTTGGTTGCTCGGCCGAGATCTGGCGATTCTAGGGGCCTTGGTCGCCACGGCCACGCTGTGCAGACAGCATAGACGCAACGATTCACCTGCCTAAGTCAATGATCGGAGGACGGTTAAATAGAGGTTGACCGACCCGACAAGAACATCTTTACCCCTGCATCAGGTTCCGCTTGACGAATACAAACATTTAGCTAACATTACCTCCATTGGTCCGACAATGGGCCGGGCCGATTCGGTGGCATTTCTTGTCGGGGAGTCTAAAGAGATGACAAGGCAATTCTCGCCCAAAACGTTTCTGCGTCAGGTTCCTAAGGCATTGCTGAAGATCTACTTCGAGAAGGCAGGCATCGACGCTGGCGTCGGCTGGGGGCAACTCAGGGAGGCGGATGGGGACACCGTCTTCGCGGCCATCGAGCGGTTGCCGGCCGACGTGGGCAAGCGGGTGGTCAGCGACTTCGCCATCGTCAACGAACTGGCGTGCGAGAAGGGAACTCAGGCCATCCGGGAGGAGGCGTTGCTCTTCGGGCTCGACTGGTCCGACACGTTCGCGGCGATGGCCAATGAGTATGAGCGGGCGATGTGGACGTTCCTGCACTACCCCGCTCGCTTCGCCGCGGCCGGAGCACTGTACGCGATGAACCGGCACAGCTTTAGCTGGCATCGCTTCGTCGGCCATCGCCTCGAGGCCGCGACGGATGAGCCGACGCTGGCGGAGTTCGGCGCGGCGATGGCGGCTCATTTCCGCAAGCAGGGGCGAGGCAGGCATTGCCATGTCGACTTCTACCGGCGGGTCGAGCCCGAGCGATTCTGCTACTTCGCCTACCCGGAGGACGCAGCCACCACGGACCTGGGCTACGACGAGCAAGGCCAATTCCAGCGCCGGCCGCGGCAGTCGGCGTTCGAGGTGATCTTCGCGTATCGGCCGGAGGAGGGCACGATTCAGCTCTGCGGTCGCGGCGGCAAGGCGCACAAGGAGGCGATGGCCCGCCTGTTCTGCATCCATGTGCTGGGGCTGCGCGATCTGCCAGACGAGGACGCGCGCGAGCCGTTCGATCTTTCGGTGCTCAAGGATGGGCAGTTCGCGTTCCCCACCGAGCCCCAGGACCGGGTGCGGAGCGTGGAGGTTCGGCTGATGCGTCTGGACCTGCCCTTCGACCGCCGCAAGGGCAACGGCCGGCGGCTGACGCTCGAGGCCCGGTCGAGCAATGAGGCGCCGCGGGCCCTGCATCAACTCATGCACGACGTGATCGACCCGTTCGCCGTGGGATTGGCGGACGTGCAGATCGGACGGGCCAAGCTGTGCATGACGTTCGACGTGCCCGATTCGAGCCGGGCCAAGTCGCTGACGTTTGAGGTCTCCTATCCCGACCACTGCTCGCTGCAGGACGATCCTTATGACCAGCTCGCCCGCAAGTACCTGCGTCTCTGGGGCATCGAACGCCACGAAGATGCTGCGCTCGCTGTTTCGCCGGCTGGATCTGCTCGCTGAGCCGACGGTTACGTTCGACGAGGTTCGCCGTTGGCCGGCGGGCGTGTTTGAGCGGTTCACTCAACTGCGTCTGCTGCGCGAGGCGGGGCCTTCGCGGTCGGTCGTGTGCGATGGCTGTCCCGAGGGCCACGTCCTGGACGTTGCGGTGCGTGACACCCCAGCCGGGCCGGTGGCCGTGGCGGATTGCCCAACCTGCGGGCGTGTGGCCATCCCGCTCGACCGGCTCAGGCAGTGGGCCGTGAGCTTCGCCGGCCTGGCCGACGTCGCCGCCTCAGCCACGGGGGCGACGGGCGGGGTGAGCGTCCAGGTGCCCGACCGCCTGGCGTTTTTGGGCCTCGTCCGCCACGGCACGCAGACCTGGGACCTCTTCCTCGCCCGCGGCCTGGCTTGGGCCAACGCCGCCACGCTCTGTGACGCGCCACGCCTGCGGGCCGCGAATCACCCCGTGGTGCTCGTGCCGGACCAGCGGCCGATCGAGGCCGCGCGTCTGCCGCTCAAGCCGGCCCTGGGTTCGCTGACGGAGCTGATGACCGCGAGCCTCCACGACCTCACGCTTGATCTGACGCCCTTGTCTGACCAGACCCCCCTGCCGCACCCGGATGCCACGACGCTGCAGTGGCTAACCGTCAGCGACGCGGCGAAGCTGCACCTCGAAGACGTCGACGGCCTGACCTTCGAACGCGCCAAGGGCCGCATCTCCATGGCCGCCACCAAGGGCTGCTTCAAGACCAACGACCGCAAGGGCAATAGCCGCCGGATCGACCGGAACAGCTTTTTCCGTTGGCGACTTGAGCAACGGGACCAGAACCTGGACAACTACGACAATTCATAGCTGGTGGGGCGCTCGGTGCTGCGCAATGCCTCGCATGGCTGCCAACAGGCCGTACTCGAGACATCGAACATGTCTTGTTCCGTCAGTCCGGCTTGCCAAACAACCACTCTTCAGCATCTTTCCATGCCGCTCGCATGGCCCCCTGGACGTTATCATTCCATACCCCCTTAACCGTCCGAGGAGTCTTGAACTCCTCACGAACCGATCCTGCAACGCGCATATATCTCTGTTCGATTGACTGCTGGTTGAGCCCAAGTCGGATTGCCGACTCAGCGACAATACATGCCGCTGCCAAAGGTCTTCGTAAGGCCGTTTTCGAATCGAAGACTCTGCCTTCGAAATCAGGTCCATTCACTGGCCCGTTGGCATCAAGAAAACAAACGCGCAGGCTGAGGTCAATGGCACGATCGAACTTCTCATCGCGTTTTTCCAGTTCAGCCAGCTTGTACAGCCAACTCGTGTAGATCCCAAGCTGCATTTCTGCCAAGGCCTCAGATGCGTGGCGACTCAACAACGAACGATTGATTTCGGTGTCGGAAGGCTGCCGACCAAGCTGCTCAGCTTGCCGCGCGGCCTCTGCCTCGTACACCAACCGTTCCTGAAGCCATCTGTCGTGATACCCTCTGGAGATCGACCATGCTTCGTCAAGCCGTAAAGCCTCGTCTTCAGTGACCAAGACCGTTTCCCCGTCGTCAGGGCGCCGGCCCATGCAGATATACCCGTTACATTGCGGGCAATTGCGGTACCCGAGCATCTTCTTCACGTCTGCGCCACAGTAGGGACAACGAGGCAGTTCTGAGCCAATGACTACCCGCGTTGAATTGGCTGCATCTTGACTCATAGGTTCGATCTTAAGCCAAGGACGCTTTCGGTCAATGAACGGCGGCAGCAGTCTGCTGGTCCGCCCGCCCAGCGAGGAACACCGCGCCCAGCGCGGTGCGGCGCGGTGACACCGCGCCGCGGGGCGAAAGGGGCCGAAAACAGCGAAAATCCAGGCAAACCTTGCAATCGCGGGGCCTTGAGCGTAGCGTGGTTTGCGCGTCTGAAGGGTCGCCGGCGGGCGAATCACACCCGTGAGGTCACAGGTTCAAGTCCTGTATCGCCCACTTTCCTCTTGCTGGTTTTTTCGACTCTCGGTGGTAGCTGCTATCCGGCAGTGATGACCGTACCGA
>JADZET010000455.1 GCA_020850375.1 Phycisphaeraceae bacterium
CCATCCCGCGCTGCGCGTCATACGTCAGCAGCCCCGGGTGCGCCGCCGCCAGCTCCGCCAACGCCGCGTCCGTGTCCGGGTCCAGCATCGGGCCCGTCCCACGACCCAGCTTCCGCAGCGCGTCCTCCGCGTCCTTGAGCGCCGCCAGCGCCTTGTCCCGCTCCTCGAGCGCCCTCTGCAGCTCGTTGAGCATCCGCGGGTCCGTCGACCTCCCAGCCGCCGTCAGCGCCGCGATCCTCGCCTGCGCCTCCTCCAACTGTGCCTTGAGCGACTCGACCTGGTCCTGGCTCCGGCGGTACAACGCCCGCAGCTCGTCATACTGCTTCTGCGAGGCGCACCCGAACATCGACACCGCCAACACCGCCATGCACGTCCACTTCATCCATGTTTTCATTGCGAGGGTCCTTCTCAGGATCAACGGGGTCCGCTTAAGGGATAGCTCTGTCAATCTGGACAAGCTATCGTGTCGGCTCGATAAATCAAACCCCACGGGGGATATCCTGTTATCGGTAACTCGTCCGCAAACCCATGAACAATCAGCCGATAACCGTCTTCCACGCCGCCGCCATCCGCGACCCCCGGGGACTGTCTGTCCGTCCCGCCGCCCTCGCCCTGGACCCCGCCGGCCGCATCCTCGCCGCCGACTCCCCCGCGCAAGTCCGGAAGTTCCTCTCCGACCGACCCTTCCGCACCATCGACCTTGGGCCCCGCCTCCTCCTGCCACCCATGGTCAACGCCCACGCCCACCTCGACCTGACCCTCCTGGGCCCGCGTCCCTACCACGGCGATTTCCCCGCCTGGCTCCGTTCCGTCACCCAGTCCCGCCTGGCCAATCTCGACTCCGCTCCCCAGGCCGTCCACGTCGGCCTCGAACTCTCCCGCCACCAGGGCGTCGCCGCCATCGGCGACATCGCCGGCTCCCCCGACGCCGCCCAAGCCTTCTTAACTTCCGGGGGCTCAGGGGTCTCATTCCTCGAATGCTTCGGCCCCCTGGGCTTCGAACCCCGCGCCATCGCCCGACTCGACCAAGTCCTCGCCTCGTTCGATCCTCCCCCCGTTTCAGCCCCCGGCTCCGCCGGGGGGTACTCTTCCGCTTCCCCCGCATCGCCCCCGCGCCTCGGCCTCTCCCCCCACGCCCCCTACACCACCTGGCACCCCGTCTACGCCCACGCGACATCGCTCCACCGCGCCCACGCCTACCCCCTCTGCACCCACCTCGCTGAGTCCCCCGAGGAGCTCGAATTCATCGCCCACGCCACGGGCTTCTTCGTCGACCACCTCAAGCACTACCACCAGTGGTCCGACACCTACGCCCCCACCGGCCAGCACCCCGTCGACTGGATGCTCCCCCACCTCGACGCCGCCCCCTGGCTCCTCGCCCACTGCAACTATGTGACGGACGACCACATCGCCGCCCTCGCCGCCGCCCTCGCCGCCGCCCGCGCCTCCGTCGCCTACTGCCCCCTCGCCTCCGCCTACTTCGGCCACCCCATCCCCGGCACACCGGGGTTCACTTCCGGGGGGGGGCATCGTTACCGCGACATGCTCGCCGCCGGCGTCAACGTCTGCCTAGGCACCGACTCGATCCTCTGTCAGCCCCCGGAAGAAATAGAGCCCCAACCGATGAGCATCCTCGCCCCCATGCGCATGCTCCACCGTCGCGACAAAACATCCCCAGAATTGCTGCTGAAAATGGCCACCACCCACGGCTACCGCGCCCTGGGCCTCGACGATTCCCTCGCCGCCCTCACGCCTTCCTCCACCGTCTGGCCATGGCCCGCCTCCCCACGCCTCATCGCCGTCCCCATCGACCCCGACGACCCCACCGATCCCCTCGAGCAAGCCCTGCGCCGCAGCGACCCCCTCGAACCCATCTTCCTCCCCCGCGCCTAGATGCTGTAGTCCTCCACGTACACCCGCGCCTGCTTCGGGCTCACGAACACCTCGCTCCCCACCGTCAACCCCAGCTCCCTGAACCGCTCGTGCGACAGCTCGACGTTGACCGCCTGCCCCTCCTCCCCGCGCAGTTCCACCTTCACCTGTGGCCCCGCCGACTGCACCCGCACGACCCACCCCCGCAGCGCCGACCTCCCCTCGCCCGTCGTGTGAATCTCCAGATCGTGTGGCCGAACAAACATCCGCGCCGACTTCCCGTGCACGTTCGTCACCGCCCCGGCCAATCCCTCCGTCGCCGGGTCCAGCACCAGCGACCCGAACACCGCCTTCCCATGCTCGACGCGCCCATGGAACAGGTTCACATGCCCCAGAAAATTCAGCACAAACTCATTCGCCGGGTTGTGGAACACCTCCTCCGGCGTCCCCTCCTGCTCGACGCGCCCCTTGTTCATGATGACGATCCGGTCCGCCACCTCCAGCGCCTCCTCCTGATCGTGCGTCACGAACAGGCTCGTCACGTGGATCTCATCGTGTAGCTTCCGCAACCACCGCCGCAGGTCCAGCCGCACCTTCGCGTCCAGCGCCCCGAACGGCTCATCCAACAGCAGCACCTTGGGCTCCACCGCCAGCGCCCGCGCCAGCGCGACCCGCTGCCTCTGCCCCCCCGAGAGCTGACTCGGATACCGGTTCTCCAATCCCTGCAACTGCACCAACCCCAGCAGTTCCTCCACGCGCCCGCGAATCGCCTGTTTTCCTGGCCTGAACTTCCGGGGGCGAACGCGCAGACCGAACGCCACGTTCTCAAACACCGTCATGTGCCGGAACAGCGCGTAATGCTGGAACACAAACCCCACGCTCCGCTTCCCTGCGTGCAACTCCGCCACGTCCCGCTCATGGAAAAGTATCTTCCCCTGCGACTGCTCATCGACCGTCTCCAGCCCCGCGATGATCCGCAGCAGCGTCGTCTTGCCCGACCCCGACGGCCCCAAGAGCGCCACCAATTCCCCGTCCGGCACCCTCAGACTCACGTCCGACAGCGCCGCGAACGCCCCGAATGTCTTGTGGATGTGCTGAACTTCAATGCTCACTTCGCCCCCTCCTTTGCCTGGGGTTCGCCAACGCCCGCCGCGTCATCCGCCATCGCTCGCTCCCCCGCCCGCCGCGCCGCCCACTCCACCCCCGCCTTCGCCGCCAGTGTCACCAACGCCAGAATCGCCAGCAGCGACGCCACCGCGAACGCCGCCACGAAGTTGTACTCGTTGTAGAGGATCTCCACGTGCAACGGCATCGTGTTCGTCCGCCCCCGGATGTGCCCCGACACCACCGACACCGCGCCAAACTCCCCCATCGCCCGCGCGTTGCACAGGATCACCCCATACAGCAGCGCCCACTTCACGTTCGGCAGCGTGATCCGCCAGAACGTCTGCCACCCGTTCGCCCCCAGCACCATCGCCGCCTGCTCCTCCTCCGTCCCCTGTTCCTGCATCAGCGGGATCAGCTCCCGCGCCACGAACGGGAACGTCACGAACACCGTCGCCAGCACGATCCCCGGCGCCGCGAAGATCACATGCACCCCATGCTCGATCAGCCACGCGCCTAGCCACCCGTGCAGCCCGAACAGCAGCACGAAGATCAAACCCGAGATCACCGGCGAAACCGCGAACGGCAGATCGATCAGCGTGATCAAGACATGCTTCCCCACGAAGTCGAACTTCGCGATCGCCCACGCCGCCGCCAGCCCGAACACCACGTTCACCGGCACGCTGATCCCCGCCGCGATCAGCGTCAACTTGATCGCCGACCACGCCGCCGCGTCCGTGAAGC
>JADZET010000456.1 GCA_020850375.1 Phycisphaeraceae bacterium
CGTCCCCCTTCTTCCCCGCGGGATAATCGCTCGGCGCGCGCCGCACCGTCCCCACCGACGAATCAGGAAACGTCCGCGCATAAAACCGCGCCGCCTCCTCCGCGTCCCGGTCGTACCACAGACAAATTGTGTTCTTCGCTGCCATGCTCATAGGGATCCTCCACCCGAATCATAGCCCGCCCCTTTCCCCCAAAGCCCACCAGCTCCCGCGGGTGGGTCCGCGCCTTCCTCCCCTTTCCCCAACACCTCCGACACCCGACAATAACCCCACCACCAACCCCAGGACCGCCCTGATGACCAACGTCATCAACACCCTGCTCACCCACGACGAACCCGCCGTCCGCTATCTCGCCTACACCGCCGTCCAGGGCCATTGCCCCGATTCCCCCTACGCCCGCCGACTCCAGCGAGCCATCGCCCAATCACCGCGCGTCCAGGCCCTGCTCTCACCGCGAAACCCCGACGGCCGCTTCCCTTTCCACCCCTACCAGAAATACGCCGGCTGCCACTGGGTCCTGGTGAACCTGGCCGACCTGGCCTACCCCCCTGGCGACAAGTCGCTCCTGCCCCTGCGCGACCAGGTCTACGACTGCTGGCTCAGCCCCCAGCACACCCAGGAAGTCACCGCCGACCATCCCGCCGCCACACGCTGCACGCGCGACGTCGTCCCGATCATCCACGGCCGAGCCCGCCGCTGCGCCTCCCAGGAGGGCAACGCCCTCTACGCCACTCTCGCCCTGGGGATCGCCGACCACCGGGCTGATCAACTCGCCGCCAACCTGATCCGCTGGCAGTGGCCCGACGGCGGCTGGAACTGCGACCGCTCCCCCTCAGCCCACGTCTCATCCTTCCACGAATCGCTCGCCCCCCTGCGCGGCCTGGCCTGGCACGCGCGCCTCACCGGCAACCACGCCTCAGCCCGCGCCGCCGAGAAAGCCGCCGAGCTCTTCCTGCGCCGCCACATGTACCGCCGACTGCACGACGACTCAGTGATCAACCAAGAGTTCCTCCGCCTGCGCTATCCCCGCTTCTGGGTGTATGACATCCTCTTCGCCCTCCGCGTACTGGCCGAGGCCGGCTTCATCACCGACCACCGCTGCGCCGACGCCCTGGACCTCCTGCAATCCAAAGCCCTCCCCGACGGCTCCTATCGCTGCCAGGGCTCCTACGCCCACCTCGCCAAAACCATCGAGAACGGCGCCACCCTCGCCGACTGGGGCCCCGTCTCACGCAAACTCCCGAACCCCTTCGTCACCATCGACGCCCTCTACGTCCTCCGCCTCGCCGGGCAAAACGCCATCCACCGTTGATCCCCCTCCAATAGCTCACCGCCCTCCCACATACCCCTCCAACCTCTCAAACGTCCCCGTCCACCCCTTCCGCATCGACTCCATCCCCTTCTCAAACTCCGCCCGCTCCTCCGCCGTCGCCTCGAGCGGCCGCCACGCCACCGTCACCACCGTCCAATCCTCCTGCTCCGCAAACGTCACCACCGACAGCGTCTCGAGCGGCCAAGGCCCGGGAAATGGCGACCGCGCCGTCTTCCCCGCCGGGTCGGAGAACCCGCTGACAAACACCAGCCGCTCCGGCCGCGAAATCTCCCGAAAAACCCACTTCCCCCACATCTCCCACCCCCCGGAAGTGCCCCCGCCCCCGGAAGATGCCTCGCTCCGCATGCAGTAGTGATACACACCCCCCACGCGCAGCTCCAGCCTGCTCTCCGTGATCTCAAACCCCTTAGGCCCGAACCACTTCGCCAGGTGCTCCTGCTTCGTCCACACCTCAAACACCCGCTCCCGCGGCGCATCGATCACCCGCGAGATCGCGAACATCCCCGGCTCGGTCTTCACCGCCGTCGACGCCAGCTCCTCCGTGAGCCGGTCGATCGTCTGCATCGCCCCCTCGAGCGCCCCATACTCCTTGACCACATGCGCCAGCACCTCCGCCGACGGCATCACGCTCCGCATTGTCAGCCGCGTCTTACCTCCAGGGGCCTCCTCGAACGTCACCGTCACATCGAAATGGACCGGCCCATGGTCGATGTCTCCCCCATGCCTGTAGACGATCCGCTCCGGCCGAACAATCTCCACGTAGTTGATCTGGTTCTCATAGTCCCGCCCGTCCGGCCCGTGCATGCACAGCCGCCACACGCCCCCCGCCTTGAACTCCATCTCCCGCGTCGTCGTCGTAAATCCCCGCGGCCCCCACCACCGCGCCAGGTGCTCCGGCCGCGACCACGCCTCGAACACCAACTCCCGCGGCGCATCGATCACCCGCGTCACGATCATCTCACGCCCGCTCGTCCTCACCCCACGCAGATCACTGGCCATGACGTTTCCCCTGACCTTTCTGGATTTCCTTGAGATAAGCCTCCAACCCGTCGAGTCGCTCCTCCCAGAACTTCCGATACTGCTCCACCCAGAACGACGCGTCGCGCAGCGGCCGCGCCCGCAACCGGCAGGGCCGACGCTGTGCATCCCGCCCACGCGTGATCAGCCGCGCCCGCTCGAGCACCTTCAGATGCTTCGTGATCGCCGGCAGCGTCATCCGGAACGGCTCGGCCAGCTCCGTCACCCCCGCCTCCCCCCGGCTCAGCCGCGCCAGAATCGCCCGCCGCGTCGGATCGGCGATGGCCGCGAACGTCGTGCTGAGCGAATCCCGAGCCATTAAATTTCACCTTTTGGTTAATTAACCAAATAGTATACTTCATTCCCCACCCCGTCAACCCCTTTTCCCCGCCCTTTCCGACCACCCTCCGACCCAGCCACCGCCCCGCGCCCTGCTGGTAAACTTCCCCATCATGGACCCCGCCGAACGTGACGCCATGCTCGCCCTCTC
>JADZET010000457.1 GCA_020850375.1 Phycisphaeraceae bacterium
GGGGTGGCCGCGACGGGGACGTCGCGGCTCGCGCGGGGGGGGAGTTCGCGGGAGGGGGGGGGTCAGGAGGGGAGGGTGTCGAAGGCGGAGAGGACGAGTTTTTCGTGGCCGCAGTAGAGGCATTTCTTGTGGCGGGGGTTCATGACGCGGTTGCACTTGGCGCAGCGGGCGATCTGGGGGGTGATCCTGCCGTCGGGCTTTCCGTCGAGCAGGTCGATCTGCTGGACACGCTTGAGGAGGTCTTCCTCGGTGAGCTTGGTCTCCTCCTGGATGAGGGACCACATGGCGAGACAGATGATGGTGAGCTTGTCGAGTTTTTCCTCGATGAGGTGGGAGCGTGAGGCCATGCGGTCGGCGTCGGAGCGGGCGTCGCGGGCGGCGGACTCGGCGGAGCGGACGCCGTCGGAGGAGGAGGCGTATATGCCCAGGCCGATCATGCTGCCGAGGAGGGACATGGGGGAGACTCCTTCAGGAGAAGAGACCCAGGCATGCCATGCCTGGGCTTAGGAGTGCGCGGAGGGGGAGATCAGAACTCGAGGGGGAGTTTGGGGGTGAGGGATTTGAGGTAGGCGAGGCCTTGCTCGCAGGCGAAGGGGGGGTCCTCCATGCCCTCGAATTCGAGGGAGAGGTAGCCGGTGTAGCGTTTATTGAGGATGGTCAGGACCTTGGGGATGTCGATGACGCCGTGGCCGACGATGGCGCCGCGGAGGGCGATCTTGGTGGGTGTGGCGAACCAGCCGGCGGGGGGCATGGCGGTCTTGGGACGGACGTGAAAGTCCTTGACGTGGGCCATGATGACGTACTTGGCGAGGCGGGTGACGGCGTTGACGGGATTTTCGTTGACGCAGAGGAAGTTGCCCAGGTCGATGGTCAGGCCAAAGTTGGGGTGGTGGACGGCTTTGAGGAGGGATTCGACGCGTTTGGAGGCTTGCATGTAGAAGCCGTGGTTTTCGAGAGAGGTCTTGATGGATTTGGATTGGGCGTAGTCGGCGACGGCTCTTAGGGCGGGGACGAGGTATTGGACGACGGCGGGGAACGTTTTGGCTTTGACGGGGGGATTGTTACGGGAATTTTTGGGGCCCCAGGTGACGTCGTGGCGCATGGTCGGTGCGCCGAGGACGGCGGCGACGTCGACTTCATGTTTGAGGCGCTCGACCTCCTGGCGTTGTGCGTCGGGGGGTTGGAGGAGCTCGGCGCCGGTGCAGTAGCTGGCGACTTGGAGGTGGAGCTTGTCGCAGAGGGCGCGGAGTTCGGCGGCGCGTGCGAGGGGGTCGGGTTTGGCGCGGTCGTCTAGGCCGGCGAATTCGACGGCTTTTAGGCCGTGGTCGGCGATCCAGTGGAGGGTGTCTTCGAGGGATTTGTTCTGCTGACGACGCCAGGCGGCGAGGCTGTAGGTGCTCAGGGCGACGAGCATGGGGAACTCCGGGGGAAGGGTGGGATGGCACGCAGGATGCGTGCCCTACCCGAGGCGTGTGGGGGTGGGGACATGGTAACGCGCGGGAACTCGAGGAGAGGGCGATGCACCCAGGCACGCCGTGCCTGGGCTTAGGAGGGCGACGGGGGGGAGTTGAGAGCACGGGGTCATTTCCGGGGTACTTCCGGGGTACTTCCGGGGGGGTGTCAGGCAGGTGGCACCGGGGGAAATGGGGGGCGGGTATTGATGGGAGGCGGTTCGGGGCAAGAGGAGCTTGAGCATGAACGAGAAGATGACGCGAGACCTGAGCGTGATGGTGAGCATCCCGATGCTTCGGCTGCCGAAGCGGACGGAGCAGTTCCTGGATGGGAAGTATCACGAGCCTTACCTGCTGACGTTCAGCGTGGACGAGCGTGGGCAGGCGGCGGGGGAGCTGGGGATGAACTTCATGGCGTTCCCGAAGCTGGCGATCGGGGGGACGTGCAGGATGCTGGACGAGGGGTACGCGATCTATGGGCCTGGGCGGCCTGGTGCGTTCGTGGCGTTCTCGCTGCTGGTGATGCAGTCGGCGGCGGACGTTCGGCGCGTGCCGGGGCAGGTGGAGATGATGGTCAGGCAGAAGGCGGGGTCGCTGGGTTTGGGGGCGGCGATGTCGGCGTCGCCGGGTCCGGGCGTGATGCTGGGGGTGATCAAGGAGCTGGCGCAGTACGTGTCGGGGGAGTTGCAGGCGAACGGGGACGACGAGTTGTTTCGGATCGAGGGGACGCTGCGGCGGGAGTCGCAGACGCCGTATCACCTGAACCGGGAGTACGTGATCGGGAACGATCTGGTGGACCTGACGGTGCGGGTTCTGAAGGCTGAGGCTGGAAGTGGAGAGGGCGGCGAGGTCGAGGGCGGCGGTGAGGGTCAGAGGGTGCGGGTGATTGGGCTGGGGTGAGGGGGGAGAACGGAGATACCAAGGAGGCGGCCCCGACGGGGACGTCGCGGCTCGCGGGGAGGGGGGATCGGATGACGCGGATGAGTCCGCACCCAGGATGCGTGCCCTACGGGGGGCATGTGGGGTGGTTAGATGGCTTGGCCGCCGCGTTCCTCGGTGCGGATGCGGATGCACTCTTCGAGGGGGGTGATGAAGATCTTGCCGTCACCGACCTCGCCGGGGGCGTGCTTGGCGGCCTTGAGGATGGCGTTGACGGCGATGTCGACGAACTGCTCGTTGCAGGCGATGTCGAGTCGGACCTTGGGGTGGAGGTTGGGGACGACTTTTTGTCCGCGGTAGACCTCTTCGCCTTCTTGTCGGCCGTGGCCGGTGCATCGGGAGACGGTGATGCGGGTGATCTCGGCGCGGATGAGTGCGTCGCGGACGTCGTCGAGCTTGTCGGGCTGGATGATGGCGGTGATGAGTTTCATGGGGAGGTCTCGAGGACGGGGAGGTTTTTCGTTTCGGAGACCCGGGCATGCCATGCCCGGGCTTAGGAGGGCGCTTGAGGGTGTGGTCGGGGTTGGGGGTTGGTGTTAGCTGAGGTTGAGGAGGCCGTAGCCGGACTCGCCGTGGAGGGCGTGGTCCATGCCGGCCATTTCGCGGGACTCGTCGAGTCGCAGGCCGATGGTTTTTTCGATCAGGACCAGGAGGATGAGGGAGACGACGGCGGCGTAGGCGATGGCGATGGCGACGGCGGCGGCCTGGACGGAGAGCTGGTGGGTCATGGTCCAGTCGGGGTTGTTGGCGAGGAATTCGTTGGCGGTGGCGGGTCGGAGGAAGAGGGCCAGGCCGATGGCGCCCATGATGCCGGCGACGCCGTGGATGCCGAAAACGTCGAGGGAGTCGTCGTAGCCGAGCTTGCCCTTGAGGATGACGGCGAAGTAGCAGACGAGTGAGGCGAGGGCTCCGAGGGCGATGGCGCCCTGGACGTTGACGACGCCGGCGGCGGGAGTGATGACGACGAGCCCGGCGAGGATGCCGGAGCAGAGTCCGAGGCCGGTGGCCTTGCGGTGGTGGATGGCCTCGATGAGCATCCAGGCGAGTGCGCCGGTGGCGGCGGCCATCTGGGTGACGGTCAGGGCACGTGCGGTGACGTCGTTGGAGTTGACGGAGGAGCCGGCGTTGAATCCGAACCAGCCGACCCAGAGGAGTCCGGCGCCCATCATGGTCATGACGAGGTTGTTGGGCTGCATGGCGGAGGCGGGGTAGCCGCGTCGGGCGCCGAGGTAGATGGCGGCGACGAGGGCGGAGACGCCGGCGGAGATGTGGACGACGGTTCCGCCGGCGAAGTCGATGGCGCCCATTTTGTAGAGGAAGCCGTCACCGGCCCAGACCCAGTGGCAGAGGGGGTTGTAGACGAGTAGTCCCCAGAGGGCGATGAAGAGGCAGTAGCCGCGGAAGCGGACGCGTTCGGCGAAGGCGCCGGCGATGAGTGCGGGGGTGATGATGGCGAATTTGCCCTGGAACATGGCGTAGACCCACTCGGGGATGCTGGTGCCGGCCATGGGTTCAGGGGTGTCGAGGCGTGCGAGCCAGACGAGGGAGGCATCCCAGCCGGTCCAGCCGCCCAGGACGCTGGGGCCGAAGGCCATGGCGTAGCCGACGATGCCCCAGGAGACGCCGATGATGGCCATGGCGGCGAAGGAGTGCATCATGGTTCCCAGGACGTTCTTGGTGCGGACCAGGCCGCCGTAGAACATGGCCAGACCGGGGACCATGAGCAGGACGAGTGCGGTGGAGGTGAGCATCCATGCGGTGGCGCCGCTGTCGGCGGTATGCGTTGCGTCGGCGGCGAAGGCCGTTTGCGCAGGCCACCATCCGCCCAGCAGCAGCGCCATCGCCGCCAGGGGAACAACACGTCCTCCAGTCATGATCCACTCCCTTGCGTTAGGCTCGACAGGGTGTTCGAGCGTGTACGCCGGGGAGAACAAATGACATGCCAGGATGGTGATCCATATGTTGCCAAGAGACATCGCTGACAGCCGAATCATGTCGGGTGAGTCACGTCGCATCGACCAGCACCGGACTGCTTCACGGAATAACTCCGCGTTTCGCGGCATGTTCAGAAGCGATGAAGGGCGATCGTTCGCTGTCAGGCTGCGGGAGAAGCAGAAGCGATGATTTTCGTACAACCTGGATGGACGCACGAACCTCGCTGCACACAAATTGTGCATGTCCACATCAACAGCCACGGCTTGCCCACAAATCAGGCAAACGAACAACGCGACGTCATCGCGCGGGAAAGAGGCACGCATGACGAGGGCAAACTGTCGTAAGCAGGAGAAAGCAACGGTCGTGCCAGAATCAGCGGGTGTCGGGGTGATGGACGCATAAAGCAGCCGCATTTCAGGGTTTGCTGATGAATAACGAGGAAACGCGGTCGGCGCGGGGTTGCCCAAAGGTTGTACAGGAGGCGGGGCAGGCGATGCTTTGTGCATCATGCGTGGTCGTGACCCCACGGCTCGCCGCGCTCGCCATGGCTCCCGGAAGTGGTCATCGTTCAGACGGGAATCTGTCCAGCTTTGCGGCTGGTGGTGATGATGAGCAGGCTGGAGACGATCATGCTGCTGGCGGCGAAGACGGGGGAGAGCAGGCCGAAGCTGGCGAGGGTCAGGCCGATGATGTTGTAGCCGAAAGCCCAGAGGAGGTTGAGGCGGATGCGGATGATCGCGTGGCGTGCGATGGCGAAGGCTTCGGGGACGCGGAGCAGTTGATCGCCGACGATGAGGATGTGGCCGGCCTGCTTGGCGAGGTCGGTTCCGCCGGCGAGCGCGACGCCGACGTCGGCGGCGGCGAGCGCGGGTGCGTCGTTGACGCCATCGCCGACCATGGCGACGCGACGCCGGCCGTCGCCGCGCCGGGCTTCCAGTTGGTCCAGCTTCTCCCGAGGCAGCAGACCCGTGGCCATGGGGATGTTCAGTTCCTCTGCCACGCGCCGGGCGGGACGGGGCTGATCGCCGGTCAGCATTTCCACGCGATGTCGCAGACGCCGATGCCACGCCACCGCGTCGCGTGCGTCGGGCCTCAGTTGCTCGGCCAGCGTGAACGTCGCCAGCACCGCGCCATCGTGAACCAGGAACACCGCCGGTTCGGCTGATTCATTTTTCATGTCAGGCAACAGGCGCGGGCCGCCGAGCCGGTACGTCGTGCCTTCCACCGTCGCCTCGACGCCGGCCCCCGGCAGCACACGCGACGTGGTGGGCAACGGAATCGTCAAGCCCCGCCGTTTGGCTTCATGACTGATGGCCAGCGCGATGGGATGGGTGGACGCGGACTCCACCGCCGCAGCCAGCGCCAGGACGCGGGTTTCATCCTGGTCCGCCGTCACGTCGATGCGGGTTAGGCGCATCTGGCCGGTGGTCAGCGTGCCGGTCTTGTCGTAGAAGATGTCGGTAACGCCGGCGGCGCGTTCGAGGATTTGCCCGGACTGGAACAGAATCCCCCGCCTTGCGGCATGAGCCATGGCGCACCATGTGGCCAGCGGCGCGGACAATCCCAACGCACAGGGACAACTGATCAGCAGGACGCTGAGCGCATCGAACAGGCCGTGTTGCGGCTGCTGATGGACCAGATGCCATGCGAAGACGGCCAAGGCGAGGACCATGACGCCGGGCACGAACACGGCGGCAATGCGGTCGGCGACACGCTGGATCGGCGGTTGATGCAGACGGGCTTCTTCAAGCAGGCGGTGAAGCTGGGCGATGGTGCGGTTGGGGCCGGCCCGGTGGGCGGTGATCCAGAGCAGACCATCGAGGGCGGTGGAGCCGGCGAGGACTTTGTCGTCCGGTGCGACCGGGCGTGGGCGGGATTCTCCGGTGAGATGAGCTTCCTGCACGTGGCTTTGCCCGGAAAGCACCACGCCATCGACGGTGATGGTTTCGCCGGGCCGGACGCGGACGACGTCGCCGGGCCTCACGTCGTCGGCCGGGATGTCTTCCACCTCATCGCCCGCGCGGCGGACAAAGGCGCGGTCGGGAATGGATTGGAGCAGTCCGCGGGCAGCTTCGGTGGCGCGGCGCTTGGCGCCGCTGTCGAGGTAACTGCCCAGCGTCACCAGCACGAGGATGACGCTGGCGGTGTCGAAGTAGAGCTTCGTGCTGCCCTGGAGTGTGTGGAGGATGGAAAAGATGTAGGCGGCGAAGACGCCGGTGAGGATCAGCAGATTGGCGTCGGCGCGGAGCCGGCGTTGCGCGCGGAAGGTGCTGACCAGCCCGTCCACGGTGTCAGCCAGCAGCGGCAGACCGAGCAGGGCAACCACGGCCGTGGCGAGGAACATCTGGAGATACGACAGCACGCCGACGAGGAGGTGGTAGTGGGAGGAAGAAGCATCCGCGACGCCCCCGGAAGTGTCGCGGCTTGAAGGATTCACCGTGGGGAACAGTTCCTGGGAGTAGAAGAAGTAGCTGAAGACCATGATGTTCATGGTCAGGAAGATGCCGATGGCCAGGCGAAGGAACAGGCCGCCGGGTTTTCGGGCTTCGGAGGACTCATCAGCCGCGCCGGCGCGGGACAACTCGTGCGCCATGCGGCAACCGAAGCAGCAGTAGGAATCCGAATCCGTCTGGCGGGCTTTGGGAACGGGCAGGCCGCAATGGACGCAGGCGTGGGAGTTGGTCACAAGGGGGATTATCCCACAGACGCGAAGACTCGTCTGTGGGCGTCCTCGAATGAATCACATCAATCGGCGAACAGGATGAAGCGGACGAGGTACGCCAGGCCGCAGATGAAGAAGGTGATCCAGAGCAGGGTGATGTACCACGGGAAGGCGTAGCCCTGGTAGCTGAGGTATTTGTGGCGTTTGAACATGGGCAGTTGGTTCCCAGCAAAACTTCCGGGGGCGCGACAAGTCGCGGCGTGAGGAACGGAGGGATCAGGTGTGGGCGTGTTCCGCGGCGTCGATTTCGTCCTGCATCTGCAACATGCGGTACTTGGGGGCTTCCACGTCGCGGTAGTGGCCGCTGAGGGTGGCCCATGCGAAGAGGCACGCGAATCCGGCGGCGACGATCAGGTACGTCACCAGCGGAATCAGGCCTGCTTCCACGCTCTTGTCCGAGAGGAAGCTGATGCTGAACTCGATGAGCTTGAAAAGGAACGCCGTGCCGGCCACCGCGACCATGACGATGCTGAACACCCAGAGGAACCGGCGTGACGTGCGGGACAGCGGCACGGGCGTCAGTGGATCACGTTTGGGTTGCGGGGCGTCTTTATCGGTGTATTTGGCGATCATGGCATGTTCTCCGGTTCAGTAGCCGCCGGTATCAACTTCGGGCTGGGTCTTGGGCTGGGGTTTGGGTGAAGAACCCCCACGGCTCGTTTCACTCGCCATGGGGCTTGGGTTGGCACGCAGAATGGAATCGACCTGATAAATGTTCACCGGCTTGCTGCGCTGCCAGCTACCGAGCCACTGGACGTAGGCGATCAGCGACAGGCCTTTCTTGTTGGGCGTCAGGCCATCGTCTTCAAAGAGCCAGGGGTAGGAAGGCATGACGCTCCAGGGCGCCACGTCCGGCGGGTGG
The DNA here is from genome assembly GCA_020850375.1 of Phycisphaeraceae bacterium. The sequence goes on from JADZET010000457.1 coordinate 7,910, forward strand.
TAGAAGTGGGCGACATGCCAGTCGTTGGAGTGGACGCCGGCCTGACGGGAGAGGTCCGGCCCGACGCGGCGCGTGCCCCACAGCGGCGGCATGTTCAGCACATTGTGATATTCCTCGGGATACGCCTTTTCGCCGAATCGTGCTTCGTCGCCGCCCCACGGCCTGACCTGCTGCGAATGGCAGTGCCAGCACGCCTCGGCGATGTAGACCGCATGGCCGACGACGAGGGCTTCCTCCAAGGCGTCGTGATCGTTCTTGTCGCCGAACGCGTTGCGGAAGGCTTCGGGATACTGTTCGCGCAGCTCGGCGAAATCGACCGGCACATGGTCGGCCAGTTGCTCGACCGTCTGCACCTGCATGTCCTTGACGGGCAGCATGGGCAGGACGGCGCTGACCGCGAAGGACAGCGCGAAGAACCCCAGGCCGGCGACGAGAAAGACGAACTTAAACCGTTCCATAGGCCGGCGTCTCCTGTTCGATCACTTCGTAAGGCGCGTAGTCGGCATCGACGTGCGCCGCCGCCTTGGGCGACCGGGCCGTGGCGATCATGTTGATCAGCAGCAGCACGTGGCCCACGACGATCGACACGCCCGCGAGGGTGCGGAGGAACCAGAACGAATGGCTGGCGATGGTGGAATCGCTCCACTGCGCCATCGCGCGCCACATGTAGCCCTGCACGAGGCCTGCGATCATCAGATCGACGAACATGACCCACAGGCCCATGGCGGAAAGCCAGAAATGCCAGGCGTTGAGGTTCCTGCTCCACCAGTTGCGGCCGGTGACCTTGGGCCACAGATGCATGGTCATGCCGTAGA
>JADZET010000458.1 GCA_020850375.1 Phycisphaeraceae bacterium
CACGCCGAGGTCATGGGTGAAGCCCTCCGCCGCATGGGCCACGTCTGCACCATCGTCCACGACAAGGACGCCGCCGTCGAGGAGCTCAAGCACGGCAACTTCGACCTCGTCGTCACCGACCTGGTCATGGACACCCCCCAGGACGGCATGGACATCCTCGAGGCCGCCCGCCAGCACCAGCCCGACGCCGAAACCATCCTCGTCACCGCCCACGGCGACGTCCCCACCTGCAAAGCCGCCCTCAAGAAGGGCGCCTACGACTTCATCGAAAAACCCCTCGACCTCGACGTCTTCCGCACCCTCTGCTCCCACGCCCTCCAGGCCGTCATGCTCCGCGCCGAGACCCAGAACCTCCGCGGCCAGATCGAGGACCAATTCGGCCCCGAGGGCATCATCGGCTCCTCACCCTCCATCCGCCGCGTCATCCAGCAGATCCGCCAGATCGCCCCGAGCCACATCCCCGTCCTGATCACCGGCGAATCCGGCACGGGCAAGGAACTCGTTGCCCACGCCCTGCACAACCTCTCCAAACGCGCCAAGGCTCGCTTCGTCCCCCTCAACTGCGCCGGCCTCTCCGAATCCATCCTCGAGGACGAGCTCTTCGGCCACGTCCGCGGCGCCTTCACCGGGGCCGAGCGCGAACGCGAGGGCCGCTTCGAATACGCCGACAAGGGCACCCTCTTCCTCGACGAGGTCGGCGACATGCCCCTGACCATGCAGGCCAAGCTCCTGCGCGTCCTCGAGAGCGGCGAGGTCGTCCGCGTCGGCTCCAACGAGCCCCGCCACGTCGACGTGCGCCTCATCTCCGCCACCAACCGCGACCTGGCCACGATGACCAAGGAAAGCTCCTTCCGCGAGGACCTCTTCTTCCGCATCAAGGGTGCCCAGATCCACATCCCCGCCCTGCGCGAGCGCCCCGAGGACGTCCCCGTCCTCGCCGAGCACTACGCCCGCGTCTACGCCCAGCAGGCCGACAAGCCCGCCCCGCGCTTCACCGAGGAAACCCTCCGCGCCCTGATGCACTACGCCTGGCCCGGCAACGTCCGCCAGCTCATGAATGTCGTCCAGAACATGGTCATCGTCGCCGACGCCGACCGCCTCGAGCCCCGCGACCTGCCCGCCGAGATCGTGGTGGACCAGGCCGACGCCGCCAGCTTCGACGTCCCCGCCGGCATGAGCCTCGAGCAGATCGAGAAGCAGGCCATCCGCAACGCCCTCCGCGTCAACAAGGGCAACCGCGAAGCCACCGCCAAAATGCTCAACATCGGCCAACGCACGCTCTATCGCAAGCTCAAGGAATACGGGCTGAAGTAGGGCGCGAATCTCGCACGCAACACACCACGCAGCGCATCGTTTCGAGGTAGGGCACGCATCCTGCGTGCCACGTCATGACTTTCGCCATTAACGGCCGTGGACAATTCGCGGCGGCTGATCCTCAAGGATTGTCACTTCGGTCTGTCCGCCCAGGCCGCTTGAGGAATATCCAAGCTCGTATACATTATCGCCGTTCTTATCGCCGACTTTCATGATCAAAACGCCGTCTTCCTTGATCAAGAACGATGTCCGCCATCGGGATGCCGGTCTCAGCGAAGGGATCAACTGAGATTCTCCAGCGAATGACAATTCGATTAGATCAATATTCTCAGTGGTCTGGTTTTCAATGTTTATAAACCACCGTGACATTTCGTGTGAACCAATCGCAACACAGGCAACGGCCGCCGGCAGATTCGCCAGGAGTACCAGCATCGAGACAACCGCCAATCGCCGGATCGGCATACCGGCCCCGCTTGCCTCTTGGCCGGACAAGATCGTTCTCATCCGCATCGAGCCGATGATCCAGCAAAGAATCCCCGCCAGAAAGAACAGCGGTCCAGCCAGCAGAATCAAGAAGCCGATCTCTTCCAGCTTCCCAAACCGCGTCAGAAGATAGAGAAACAAAGTGCCGATACCCGCCAACAACGGCAACAGACCGCACATCAGAGCCCAACGAAAGCATCGACGAATTGAAAAATCGGATGATTCACCCAAGTGTCGCCTCCCATCATCCAGGCGGCATGCACGATGCATGAGGTCCTGGTATTCATCGACCAACAGGTGATCGAATACAGTGCAGTAAAGAGGCAGCGGGTTTCCCGGCCATGGAAGATCCGCGTCCCGGCACCGCTCAACAGGCTTCATGTTAACGCAGCAATCTCAGCCGCCGCAACGCCCTCAGCCCTCGCCGCCTGCTCACCTCTCCATCCCGTGCGCACCACCCCGTCCTCCCGTCTACTTAATAGAGGGCCATTCCGTCTCGCTCGCATCATTTCTTTCGTTCTTCCCCGCCCTCAGCCCAACTTAACGTCACCATCCTCGTCCCCGATCGCTCTCGCTCCCGCCCTCACCCTTCCATGATCTCAGCGATTACCCCATTCCCGCCAAATGTTAAAAACCAAACCCCCTGATTTCCCCCCAACCGACGCCCAATCCCTCACTTCGCCGCCAGCCAGTCCGCCCCCACACCCGCGTCGGCCTTGAGCGGCACGCGCAGGCTCATCGCGTTCTGCATCTCCTCCCGCACCACCTCCGCCAGCCCCGCCGCGTCACCCGACGGCGCCTCCAGCACCAATTCGTCGTGGATCTGCAGGATCATCTTCATCGGCAGCCTCTCGCGTTCGATCCGCCGATGGAGGTTGACCATGGCCAGCTTGATCAGGTCCGCCGCCGACCCCTGCACGACGCTGTTGATCGCCAGCCGTTCCCCCAGCGAGCGCGTGTTGTTGTTCGCCGAGCGGATCTCGGGGATGGCCCGCCGCCGCCCCATGATCGTCGTAACATACCCGTGGCTCTCCGCCTGCCCGATGCACTCCTGCAAGAACGCATCAATCCCCGGGAATCGCCGCCGATAATCCGCGATCAGCGTCTTGGCCGCCGGCACATCCAAACCCTCGATCCGCCGGGCGAGGCCGAACGCCGTCACGCCGTAGATGATCCCGAAGTTGATCGTCTTGGCGTACCCGCGCTGCTCCTTGCTCACCGCCTCCAGCGGCACGCTGAACACCTCCGCCGCCACAGCCGCGTGAATATCGAGATCCTTCTCGAACGCCCGCGTCAGCCCCGGATCACCGCTCAGGTGCGCCAACAATCGGAGCTCGATCTGCGAATAGTCCGCACTGATCAGGCTGTGCCCCGGCTCAGCCACGAACGCCCGCCGGATCTGCCGGCCGATCTCCGTGCGGACGGGGATATTCTGCAAGTTCGGCCCACTCGACGACAGCCGCCCCGTCGCCGCCCCCGTCTGATGGAACGTCGCATGCACCCGCCCCGTCACCGGGTCGATCGACTCTTTCAACGCCTCAAGGTAAGTCCCCACCAGCTTGGCCAACTGCCGATACTCGACGATCAGCTCCGGGATCTTCCGCTGGGCGATGGTTAAATCCTCGATCTCCAGCAGCTTTTCCAGAGCCTCGACATCCGTCGACGGACCGGTCCGCGTGCGTTTAACCACCGGCAGCTTGAGCTGCGTGTAGAGCACCTCAGCCAGTTGTTTGGGCGAATCAGGATTAAACGGCCTGCCCGCCTGCTCATGGATCTGGTCGCGCAGCTCGAGAATCCGCTTGCTCAGCCCCGCCTTCTGTCGATCGAGCTCCTCGGCATCGACCTTCACGCCAGCCGATTCCATGTCCGCCAGCACCCGCACCAGCGGCATCTCGACGCGCTCAGCCAGCTCGCTCATCCCCAGCGTCTTGATCCGTGGGGCGAACAGGTCATGCAGCCGCAGCGTGATGTCCGCGTCCTCCGCCGCGTAGGTCGTGATCTGCGCCAGCGGAACCTGGTCCATCGTCCTCTGCACACTGCCGCGCCCCCCGTGCCCGATCAGGTCCGTGATCGGGATCGTCTCATACTCAAGCTGCGACGCGGCCAGGTCGTCCATCCCGATCCCCGGCAGCCCCAGCAGGTGCGCCGCCACCATCGAGTCAAACGTCACCCCCCGCAACTCCACCCCCGCGTGCCGCAGCACCAGCATGTCATACTTGATGTTGTGCCCGCACTTGGCCGGCTTCTCACTCTCGAACACGGGCCGCAGAGCCTCAAGCACCGTCGCCGCGTCGAGATGTTCGTCCTGCTGGGCCGATCGCACCGGCACGTACACAGCGGGGTTGGCCTCGACTCCCTCTCCCTTTCCAGGGAGAGGGTTGGGGTGAGGGTCGCTCGCCCGATGCCACGCGATGCTCAATCCGCAGAGTTCCGCCCGATGCCCCAGCCCGATCGTCTCGGTGTCCACCGCGATGATCGCCTGCCCCTTGAGCATCTTGACCAGCTCTTTCAATTGCTCGCGTGTCGTGATCGCCCGGTAGTCCTCAGGATTCGCGTGCAGCAGCCCACTGATCGGCCGCACTGTTGACGCCTGCTCCGCCTCCGAGCTCTCCGCCTGCGGCTCAGCCAACCCATCAAAGAGCGACCCCCCGCCCGTCGAAGCCGCCTGTTTCGACGCAGATTTCGTCGCCGTCGCCGCCGACGGTAGGGGGGCAGCCTGCTTCTGCATCGACCCGCCCATCGCCGCCAGCAAGCGGGGCAACTCCGCCTCGAGCCTCCTGAACCCCATGTCCCGGAAGAACCTCTGCAACTTCCCCCCATCCGGCGCCTGCAGCTTCGCCCGCTGCGGCGTCAGGTCCACCGGCAGATCGCGCTTGAGCGTCACGAGCTTCTGGCTCAGCGCCACCAGTTCCCTGCTCGCTCTGAGGTTCTCCGCCTTCTTGCCCTTGATCTTCTCAATGTTCGCGTAGACCCCCTCGATCGAGCCGTACTCCTTCACCAGTTGGCAGGCCGTCTTGGGCCCGATCCCCGGCACCCCCGGCACGTTGTCCACCGCGTCGCCCATCAGCGCCAGCACGTCGATCACCTGCCCCGGCGTGATCCCTTTCTCCCCCAGCAGCCACGCCTCATCCATCACCGTGTCAGTGTAGATGTCCAGCATCACCACACCCGGCCGCAGCAACTGCTCAAGGTCCTTGTCCCTCGACAGGATCCGCACGTCCGCGTTCTCCCACTCCGGTTCCACCCGCACCTTCTCCACCACCGACGCGATCACGTCGTCCGCCTCCGCCGAGCTGTCGGACAGGATCGGGATGCCCATCAGCTCGCAGAGCTCGAGGATCCGCTTCTCCTGCGAGTGAAAATCTTCCGGCGGCGGCGGCCGATGCGCCTTGTACTGGTCGTAGAGCGCATCGCGGAAGTTCGGCCCGGGCGTGTCGATGGCCATCGCCACCCATTCCGGAGCCATCGCCCCCGGCGGCTGCGTTAAGAGCTTGACCAGCATGTTGGCAAAACCCAGCACCGCGTGCGTCGGCTCGCCCGTCACCGGGCTCGAGAGGGGCGTCCGGATGGCGTGATAGGCCCGAAAGATCTGGGCGTGCCCGTCGATGAGGTAGAGGGTCCTGGCCATGAGTCCCTGTAGTGTAGCCGTTACAATGACAGGCCTGAACCCTGGAGAAACTTGTGGACCACTTCGCCGACCGCCTGCTCGCCGCCTGCCGCCGCAAGGGCGCCCCCATCTGCGTCGGCCTCGACCCCGTGCTTGAGCGCCTTCCGGAGGCCGTCCGGCAAGGCGCCTCACCCACCGACGCCCATGCCGCCGCGGCCGCTCTCCTGGAGTTCAGCCGCGGCGTCCTGCAAGCCGTCGCCGGCTCAGTTCCCGCCGTCAAGCCCCAGTCCGCCTGCTTCGAGCGCTACCTCTGGCCCGGCGTCCAAGCTCTACACCAGGTCATCGCCGAGGCACGGGCGATGGGCCTGATCGTCATCCTCGACGCCAAGCGTGGCGACATCGGCATCAGCGCCGAACACTACGCCGCCGGCCAGTTGGCCGACACCGCCTACGCCGACTTGGCTAAACCCCCCGGCCCCGACGCCATCACCGTCAGTGGCTACCTCGGCCCTGACACGCTCAAACCCTTCATCGACGTCGCCCGGGCCCAGGGCAAGGGGATCTTCACCCTCGTCCGCACGAGCAACCCCCAGAGCGACGCCATCCAGAATCACCCCCTGGCCGACGGCCGCACCGTCGC